>JAAYXY010000064.1 GCA_012515645.1 Candidatus Peribacteria bacterium
CCACTTGGAAACGGCATATCGCACTGCGTAATGTCTCATCGAAGTGACCGTTCGTCCTTCCTTGGTAATACCCCAAAAAACGCAATGTACGTTGTGCAGCTGCAATGCGGCTGGCGGTAGATGACACATCCACGACGCCCGGAATCGGCGATGAAGCAACCGCCCTCTCCCGCGCAGCCTCAAGGTACGCCGCCGCCGTGTCTGTCAGTATATCGGCAGGTTCCTGGATACCCATCGCTGTCACGAATGTACCCAGGCTCTTCTGTGTTACCGAACCGAAGTACCCTGTTACGTCATGATCAAAGTACCCTGCAGACTGCAACGCTTCCTGTAGACGCCGGACGGAAACACTGCGATCACCATACGCAGGCGCCGTTCCCAGAATATTGGTCGTACCCTGCAGCGGCGCCAGCGACGCCACGGGTGCAGGTAACGAGGATGGGGAGAAAGCAACAGCAGGCTGCCGCACAGAGGAAACATACACCGTACCCCGCATGCGCTGTACACCAAATGCCAGCGCCCGCGCCAGGCCCTCCTCACCATGCCCCACCCAGATATCCAACCTGTGTACGTTGTCCTGCAATTCCTGAATCGCACCGCCGCGGTCATGCACGGAAACCGTGCCAATACCGGGCAACGTGATGCGCGTGCCGAACGTATACGAAGAAGGTGCGGCGGCAAGCCCATCGAATACTGCGGTGCCATCAGCCGCTGTGTGCCCCTCTCCATTGAGGATTTTGTCCGCTTCATAACTTCCACGTACGTAGCAGCATTGCCCAGGCAATGGCGAGTAATACGCCGTTACCACAAACTCCTGCTCATAAACACCTTGCTCTCCGAATGCGGCAACGGGAAGCAAGAGAGCCGATATACAAATGGTGCTGATATAGGTTTTCAAATCCTACTATTGTAGCAAAGCTCAGCGGCACTGACCAGCCACTTATGCCGTGTGTTCCTGTCTTACACGGCAGTACCGACCACCACTTCGTCTTCCAGGCGTATACCAAATCTACCAGGTAGATACACTCCTGGTTCTATGGTAACCACTTCGCCGCGCAGCAATTGCTGTTCTGGCGCCCGTTGTGAAAGACTGATTCCTTCGTGTACGTCAAGCCCGATACCGTGCCCCAGACTGTGGGTAAAATACTGTTCCAACCCATACCGATGCAACACAACACGAGCAATGCGATCGAGTTCATGATTCGTGACACCGGGGCGCACTGCAGTCGTCGCGGTACGTTTGGCCAGGTGTACGGCAGCGTATATATGCCGCTGCCGTTCAGTCGGCTCCCCGATAAAATACACGCGGCTTTTATCCGCACAGTACCCGTGCCACCGTACTCCGACATCGATTTGCACGATGTCGCGCGCGCGCAGCTTCCGCTGCGTGGGGTGGTGGTGCGGACGGCTGGTATGCGAACCAAAGGCTACGATAGGATCAAAAGCGAGCCCCTCTGCGCCCCGTTCCTGCGCCCATGCATGCAGCAACCCTGCAATGGCGCGCTCGGAAACACCAGGCTTCAGAGCGCGCTCTGCCTGCCGCAGTACGTGGAGCGTACACCGCTGCGCACCTCTTACTTCACGTAATTCATCTGTGCTCTTTTTTCTTCTTAGCCCTTCTATAAGACCATTAGTTTGTATAAATTTTGTATTCTTATATGTACGCATCCACCTGGCATGATCCTGTACAAACACACGATCTGCCTGCATGGCACACATGTGAATGCGCTGCATGCGCCTGCGTAGATCCTCGATCGAATGTACAGACACACCTGCCTGCTGTACACGGCAGCATGCTTCCTCGATGTAACGACTGTCTGTGTAGAGACTGATGCCCGCATGCGTTATGAGCAACACACCTTCGGATAACGACACGCCAGTGCAGTACCGCACTGTCGATGGATCTGTGCTCAGGAATGCCGGCGCGCCAGCCTTCCGCAGAATAGATGCTACGCTGATCACAGCCCTATGGTAGGCGGCTCTGACGGATTGCGCCACATCCCTGCCCGTGCCACAATGCCAGTATGTCGTTCATGCAATTCCTTCGTGCCCATGCTTCGCAGTACACCGGAGGTGGAGTGGACCAGGGAATTCAGGAAGCGCAGCAAGTCGCAGGTTCCGGCGATCTGCGCTCCATTGCCCAGGCCGTACTCACTAACGGACTGACACTCATGGGTGGTATTGCTGTGCTCGTCATTGTGATCGCCGGTGTGATGATGATCATCAATGGCGGGGATGACGCTACACGCCAACGTGCCATACGAGCTGTTCTGTACGTTGTTGCTGGCCTGATTCTCATTCTGATCGCCAGCGCCATTGTGCAGTTCGTGGCAAATAATTTCTAAAGGATTGGATACTGTTCACAGTACGAGAAATGTGCTATACTTTACGGAGACATGCACACGAAAATCGCCTCCATATTCCATGCAGCTCTCTGCGCGTTCTCCGTCGTATGTACCCGCGCATACGCCCAGGTCTGGGATGGAAGCGGCGACGGAACAGGAGACGCGGGAGCAATCCAGACAGGCGGCAGCAATGACATCCGTTCCACACTGACAAATATTCTCAGTACCGTCATTTCCTACGTGGGACTCGCAGCGGTCATCGTCATTGTGATCGCCGGCGTCCTGCTCGTTGTGGGCGTAGGCACAGAAGAATCGCGCGAACGCGCCCAGAAAATTGTCCTCTATACCGTCGCGGGCATCATCGTCATTCTCATCGCAAGTGCATTCGTTCAATTCATAGCCAATATCGCCTGATTCTATGTATACACGATTCCTACGCACCGGCATTCTCGTTGCAACTAGTAGCACGTTTTTGATGCTACCAATGGTCAACCGTGTCCGTGCACAAATTGCAGAACCGTTGCTCGTCGAACAAATCGAAATGCCCGTAGGAGCTGTACTGGAGGTAATGGCTCTCCATACAGTGGAGCAACCGCAATTCGCATGGAGCCTGCAACGACAACAAACATTCCTGCAGGCAAGCCGCGCACGCATCTTCCGTTCCCGTCTTATTGAACCTGGCTTGTATACACTCGAAGCACACGTTCGTGACAACGAGGGCACAATAGTCGCACGCAAACAATTCCAAATTACCGTAGGCCCAAGTCAGGGTGAAGACACGCCTGATGCTGCCAATTCCGGCAGCATCTTGCTGCGCACGGATCCTGCGCGGGATGAGGATGGACGCATAGTCCTCCGTGCGGGAACCGATATCGTACGTCTCGTGCCACACAGTGTACGTACAGACACGCTCTTTATGGATACAGATGCCACCGTCGATACGGATGGCGATGGCAATCTCCGAAACGACCAATCGACCGAAGGCACATTCTTCGCAACAGAGCATACGCCACTCTATCTTTGGCTTCCCACTGGACTGCAACAGCGCACCATCATACTTGCAGACACGCAACACACCGAAGAGCTGCAACTTATTACAGCCAACATAGCGCAACAAATTGCCGAAGAAGAACGCATCGCCAGCGAACGCATTCTGGCAGAACAACGCAGCGACGGCAGCATTGCTTTCCGTATCCGCGACGGTGCGATCGACAGCGATGGTCCACCGCTTCTCTTTGAATGGTCTTTCGGCGACGGATCGCAGAGCCTGCTCACCACGCCTGTGCACACGTACACAACTGCCGGCCGTTATGACGTGCAGGTCTCTGTCCGCAATCTCCAGACCGGTGCTATACAGGAAACACTACGGGCAGAGGTCAGCGTACTGCAAACGGCACCTTCGCCTCCCATTCTTCCTGACGAACCAGCCGAACCCGCCGATGATACAGACGAAACCAGCGACACTACAGGAATGACACTCCTGCGGTACTGGCCTGTATTCATCGTACTCCTGCTTTCGATTTTGGCAGGGTTCGGCATTATGTTACTCATACGTTTCATACAGACGCGCGGCGGACTGCAGGGAGCACTGAACAAAGCTGAATCTACACTGACGTCTTCATCTCAAACAGTAGATACCGGGCGCTCTGAGCAAACTGCAACGGAACTACCTCCTGCACCGCTGACACTACTAGAGGAAGAAGGAACCGAAGAGACAACGGAAGTGGTGGGAGAAAGAACCGAAGAGACAACAGAAGAAAAACAAACACCTGCAGCGGCGCAACCTCCTGCTCCGACACCGCAGCCCATGCAACCAAAACAGGAATCCACAGACGATAAAACTGCAGCAAAAGATGCACATGGACCAGACTGGCTCCAGCAGGGATTACAGAAAGCCGCCGCAACCGGGCAGGACATGCACTCCCCTCCCCCTGCGATCCTGCAGGAAGACGCCCCACCTGCCGATGTACTGCCGCCGCCAGACCAGGAAGAACCTCCTGATCTCCTACAGCGCGATCGCGATGCGCCACAAGAGATCGATACCACAGATACAAATCTGCCACCGTGGCTGCAGCAGCAACCTGCTGTGCAGGAACCTGCAGCGACGACGCCTGCCGATGACCGCGCCGCCGAACGGAAACGACTGAAGCGCAAGCGGTACCAACAGAATAAGAAGGCACGTGAGAACGCTGAGAAAAATCCA
>JAAYXY010000065.1 GCA_012515645.1 Candidatus Peribacteria bacterium
CCTTTTCGCCCGTGCGCCAGCGGGTGTGGCTTCTGCGCTGGAGAGCCAGTTGTATGCTCAATATCCCGATATCGAGATCGATGCCCTTACTCAGGATCCTTTTGCTGCGCAGGAGGGCGAAGAGGTTTGGACTATGGATTTACAGCTCAGTGGTCCGGATGTTTTTCCCATCAAGAGGCATCCGCAGTTTGATGATCTCCTGAGCCGCGTGAACGTTGACCCGATTGCCGGTATTACATCGTCTCTTTCCCGTTACTCTATTCCCGGGATGCGCGCATGTGTGCAAATTGTGCTGCAGCCTCTCCGGGGTAGTTACCGCAAGCGCGCTCTGCGCTTTTTGCCCATGCTCCGGAAGGGATTCGCTAGCGTCTCCGATTCCTATGCAAACTTTTTTGCGCGCATGCAGCTGGCGCGCGGCTGGCGCCGCATTGCCTATTGGCCCATTACTGTACTGCTCGGCGGGTTCCGTGTGTGGCCAGGATTTCGCACGTTCTTCGCCATGCCGACTTTGGATGATCGTCCTGCCTCTCATGATGTTGCCGATGAACACAGTGAACGTGCCAGTGCCAGGAGCCATGATCGCGAAGATGCCGTTGCTGGCGCACAGGACAAAATGAACCGTTTGCTCTTTCTGTGCAGCGTGCGTCTGCACGTTATTGTATCGCAGGGGCATCGTGCAGATGCTCTCCAGAAGTTGCAGGAAATTGCAGGCAGTTTCCAACAGTTTGCTTTGCCACAGAGCAATAGTTTCCGTGCTGGTGTGCCCGCCGTACACGCGCAGTTCCCGGTTTGTCTTGGAAAACGCCCGTATGTTCTCTCTGTTGAGGAGGTGGCGACTATATGGCATTTGCCTACTTTGCTCGTGCAGACTCCCAATCTCGATTGGGTCCTTAGCCGCAAGCTGGAACCCCCCGGCAACTTGCCGGTCACTGGTGCAGACACAGGAGATTTTACGGAATTGGGCGATGCGGTGTTTCGCGGGAACCGTACACGGTTTGGTATACACACTGACGATCGTCGCCGGCACATGTATGTGATCGGTAAAACGGGCATGGGTAAATCAACACTTCTGGAGAACATGGTGTGTTCGGATGTCTCTGCAGGTAGGGGTATTGCGGTGATTGATCCTCATGGCGATCTGGTTGATGCCGTCCTTGCATTTATGCCTAAGCATCGCAGGAATGATGTTATTCTCTTCGATCCTTCCGATACGGATTATCCTATTTCTTTCAATGTCCTGGATTGCCCGAATCCGCAGCAACGCACACTGACAGCTTCCGGTATCATGAGTGTGTTCACCAAGCTCTGGCCGGATGTGTGGAGCGGCAGAATGGAACACATTCTGCGCAACACATTGCTCGCTCTTCTTGAGCATGAACAGAGTTCCATGCTCTGTATCATGCGCATGTACACCGATCCCCGGTACAGGGCAAAGGTCGTTGCCAGTGTGGCGGATCCTGTTGTGCGGGGGTTTTGGCAGGATGAGTATGAATCCTGGAGTGAGAAATACCGTACGGAAGCCATTGCTGCAATTCAAAATAAAGTCGGGCAGCTGCTTTCGACGCCGCTCATCCGCAATATCGTTGGGCAGGTGAAGAGCAAGCTGGATATCCGCCATGCGATGGATACGGGCAAGATCATTCTGGTGAATTTGAGCAAAGGTAAATTGGGGGAAGACACATCAGCTTTCCTGGGGTCCATGCTGGTGACCAAGTTCCAGATCGACGCCATGAGTCGTGCCGATATTCCAGAAGCGCAGCGCAGGGATTTTTTCCTTTACGTCGATGAGTTCCAGAATTTTGCCACCGCATCTTTTGCAACCATCCTTTCCGAAGCGCGCAAATATCGCCTGAGTTTGACTATGGCGAATCAGTACGTTTCTCAGTTACTGATTGCCGAGAATGGTACGGCTCTTCGTGATGCGGTTTTTGGGAACGTCGGTACGCTCATGAGTTTTCAGGTTGGTTCGGATGACGCGGAAATGCTTAGTTTGCAATTTGAGGAAGCCGTGACGCCCAAAGATATTCTCAGTCTTCCCAAGTATCATGCATACATGCGTTTGATGATCGATGGCATGCCCAGCAAGCCGTTTTCCGTCTCCACACTTCCGCCGCCTTCCATTCAGGCGGAACAGGGGATCGATGTGCTGCGCAAACTTTCGCGCGAGCGCTATGCCGAGAAGAGGGAAGTTGTAGAAGAGAAGATCCGCACCTGGGCTGCGGGCAGTGCTCAAGGTCGCCAGGAGGCAACCCGCGATACAAAAGAACAGGACAAGGCATCCGAGGAGCGTGCCAAAGCAAAGAAAAAGGGCATGAATCTCAAGGAGTACCGTACCTGGCGTGATCGCGAGTTATGGACCAATGAATTCAATGCTTTGCGTAAACGCAGGTTGCTCGGCGAAGATCTTTCTGCGGATGAAGCAGCACATCTCATCGATCTGGAAGAGAAGCTTTCCAAGAGCGGTGGCGTGCCGGATGTGAGCAAGGCGCTCAAAGAACAGATTGCGAAGCGCACATAAGCTGTGCACCCGGGACCAGACCAGCAATGAGTTGGTAAAAATAGTGAGGTAGGCTTCTACAAGCCTTTTCCTCCACATTATGTCTGCAAGAACAATTTTCTGTCAGTCCTGCGGTGCTGCCGGTTCCCAGAAATACG
>JAAYXY010000066.1 GCA_012515645.1 Candidatus Peribacteria bacterium
ACGACTCGCGGCTCAATGAGGTGCACACGATTGCGACGTTGGCGTCGGGAGATCCCAATTCATCGATCTTCATTCGGAAGATTCAGGATACAATTGCTGCGAGGGGGTTTGGGGAGGCGGTGGAGGCCACCGTACGTAACATTATGTATGGAGAGGGCAGTTTGTGCGGCAACGGTGTTATTGATCCAGGCGAAACCTGTGAAAGTGACCGCGATTGCCCGGAGGGATGGGCATGTTCCGCATGCGAATGCGAACGCCCACTGGATGGCGACCCTGCCCTGGATACGTGGTTGATTGTTCCACCCACGGGCGGCACGCTCGTTTCCTCGGGGAGCACGTTGCTTTCCGTTGGCGGCACGGACGCCCATGGCAACCATTCTCTGGTACATACATGGCATAACGACACATGGACACCTATCGGTCAATTGCCTAGCAATGCGGAAGGCAGCGCTGCCATCGCATTCAATGGCAAACTGCTGGTTGCCGGCGGATATGGCTCCATTCCCGTAGGCAGTTCCCAGGGTTTGCAGCATGCGCTGCCCATGAGCATGCATGTGTTGCAATCATCCAACGGGCAACGCTGGGACTATGCGGGCCCCCTGGGCGGTGCGGCAGCCAGAGATGTATCTGCCGTCTTCCGCCACGGAAAAGTCTGGGTAGGAGGACGCAACAAATACAACAACCGCATGCGGCTCTTCTCTTCGGAAGACGGCAGGGCGTTTGTGGAAGTCAAACCGAGCAGAGTCATACCGTACGGCACACTGCTTTCGTACAAAGGAATTTTCTACCTGGTCGGTCAATCCCAAATCTATGCATCGCGTAACGGCACTGACTGGTCGGTTGCCGCACCTGTCCCCTGGCGCACGACGTACGCATCGCGGAATATGGTGACCTTTGCACACGAAGGACTGCTGTGGATTCTGCTGGGCGAAAGCAGCACCGGTCCTATGGATCGCCTGTTCGTATCCAATAACGGCACGGATTGGCAGGAAGTACACTCTCTACCCTTTGGGAACCTGCGGGTGCACGATGCCACCGTACACGACGGCACACTCGTGCTTGCTGCACAGGAACCTGATACTGCGGAGTTGTTCTTCCAGGCACATATGGATGCAGCCCGCACTTACCTGGGGCAACATCCCTTCTCCCAGCACCTCAGTACTCTGCAGAATGCCGGTACGCTCGCATACGTCGGTCCCGAAATCGATGGCATGCCGGGTGCTCGTGATGCGGTCTATAAGCTTTCGCAGTCTGATCAGGGTATTCGCGTCCTCAAAACAGCTTCTGCTTTCCATGAAAAGTTTACCCAACCCACCATATCAGCAGATGGCCGATATATAGCATTCCGCACATACGCCATGACACAGAGTGAAAACGCGAGCATGCCTTCTTCTATCGAGTGGCAAGATACGCTGCAGGGCACCGGTAGAACCATCGCGGTGTTCCGTAATTATCTCCCATCGAATGACGGGCTGTACCCGGAACTCGATACCGTACTGTCGCGCAACGGTCAGATGCTCGCCTTTATAGAACGCGGAGTCAATCGGGCTGTACTGCGTATATGGCAAATCGACACCGAACCAGAAGACAGTGTTCCGATTGCTTCGATGCTCATAGATTCAGCAGCAACGCCCGCGACACTCAATCCGTTCTCCGCCCTGCGCTTTGAAGATGTACATGGGCGCTTCCTGAGCTTCATGTTCTCCGGATCGGCATCCCCTATGGACAATGATGCAGAAGCGACAGAAGAATTACGCCTGTTCGATAGGGAAACAGGGCTTATGCACACGGTGAGTACCAATCTCAACCTGCACAGCGCTGCACCCGAGCCTGAAGATCTGGGCAGCATTGCCATCGGTCGGCGTTCACGCATCCGGTACCAAAAACTCATCGACGACAAGATTTTAGAAATCACCGGAGGCGCCTAATTCAGCCTCGCATGAGGTACAAGCGACCATTTGCCTTTCCTTCGAGTAGACGGTCACGCTGTAACTTTTCTACGATGGATTTGAGCCACCGCTCATGCTCATGCGGCGACCAGTCGATGCATATGCGGGCTCCGATGTCCCGGAGAGTGAGACCATGGGGAGCATCTCTCAATTCTTCCACGATTTTGCCTCGGAAAATTCGATTTGGCACATAGCGACCCGCCATTTCCCGCCCGGGTTCTGCGCGCGTTGCTGATATATTCTTTTGCGCGCGTACCTTGTATGCAGCCTTACAGAGTCCCTGTGCTGCCAGCGGGCAGGATCGGCACTTTGGATTGCGTTTAGTGCATACAAGAGATCCAAAATCCATGAGAGCTGCATGCCACTCTGCAGTCGTGCGTTCAGGCTTATCTCTATCCAGCGCTCTCTGCAATGCCTCCCCTGCCAAGCAGAGCAAGTATGCATCGTTCTTGTGCCATGTCCCATCCGCGCGCTCTGCCCTAATACACGTGCGATGCAGGATACGACGGATATTGGTATCCAAACATGGCGTGGAAATGCCGAACGCAAAGTTGCGTATTGCCGCAGCCGTGTAGTGACCAATACCGGGAAGCGACTGCAGACCAGCCATATCATGCGGAAAGGCACTCTGCGTACCAACGATCGCGCGCGCGCAATCACGCAAACGGAGCGCCCTGCTGTTGTAACCCATTCCCCGCCATGCTCGTACCACCTCTGCATTGGATGCACCGGCTAAATCCTCCAACGTGCCAAACACCTCCAAAAAACGCTTGTACGTCATGACTACGCGTTGCACCTGCGTCTGCTGCAACATGATTTCGGATACGAGCACTTTGTACGCCCGCTGTGTTCCGTCCTCCTCTAGTAGGTCGCGCCAGGGCAAACGCCGCTTATGACTGCCATACCACTGCCAGATAGCCTCTGCAAAAGCTTTTATGCGTCCCGCGCGCAACATGCAGCCATCGTATCAGGAAGCCGCTTTCCGGGCGAATACCGTACCCATCGCGAAAATTCTCCGCACTTTCTGCTGAATCTGTTGACTCTCTGCAGACATCTTCCTAGACTTCTTGGGCAAAAGAGGACGTTTCCTCTGTATATTTTGCGACATTTTCTTCCTCCTTTTCCCCCTTTGTCATGGCTGACCAGAAATTTGACCGCAGCAAGCCGCATATCAACGTCGGAACCATCGGACACGTTGACCACGGCAAAACGACACTGACTGCCGCTTTATCCTTTAACTTCTCGCCCGAAGGGGAAAAGAAGAAATTCGAAGACATCGACAATGCCCCGGAAGAGAAGGAACGTGGTATTACCATTGCCACATCGCATGTGGAGTACGAGAGCGACAAGCGCCACTACGCACACGTTGACTGTCCGGGCCACGCCGACTACGTCAAGAACATGATTACAGGTGCCGCGCAGATGGATGGCGCCATCTTGGTGGTTTCTGCCGCCGATGGTCCAATGCCGCAGACACGCGAGCATATCCTCCTCGCAAAGCAGGTGAACGTCCCGTACATCATTGTGTTCATGAACAAAGTGGATATGGTCAAGGATCCTGAGCTGCTTGACTTGGTGGAAGTTGAGGTACGCGAGCTGCTCAACAAGTACGAATTCCCCGGAGACGAAACGCCCATTATTCGCGGCAGCGCGCTCAAAGCAGTGGAAGGCGATGCCACTGAGATCGCCAACATTAAAATGCTGCTCGATAAACTCGACGAGTTCATTCCCGAGCCCAAGCGTGAAACGGATAAACCGCTGCTCATGCCCGTGGAAGATGTGTTCTCCATTAAAGGACGCGGCACGGTTGCAACAGGCCGTATTGAGCAAGGTAAAGTGAAGATCAATGACGAAGTGGAAATCGTCGGTATCCGCGAGACACGCAAGGTAGTCGTCACCGGTGTCGAAATGTTCCACAAACTGCTCGACGAGGGCATGGCCGGTGATAACGTCGGTCTGCTTCTGCGTGGCATTGAGCGCGAGGAAATTGAGCGCGGCCAAGTCATTGCCGCACCCAAGTCCATTACGCCGCACACTAAGGTCGAAGCGGAAGTGTACATTCTCACGAAAGATGAAGGAGGCCGCCACACGCCGTTCTTCAAAGGATACAAGCCGCAGTTCTACATCCGCACCACGGATGTGACCGGATCAGTTGAGCTGCCGGAGAATGTGGAAATGGTTATGCCAGGCGACAACGTCAAGTTCATCGTTACCCTCGGCGCACCGATCGCTATGGATGAAGGTACCCGCTTCGCTATTCGCGAAGGCGGGCGGACTGTAGGCGCCGGTGTCGTGACCAAAATCCTCGAGTAAGCACAATCGCAATGAGGGCCTTTGGTCTCCAAAGTCCCTCATTGTTCCCACCTCCTGCTCTTTCTTCCCACCTCACGCTGCCATGACTCCATCTCCCCGCAAACCATCCACGCAAGAGAAAAAGGGTACTCGTGCCAAAAAAGCGCCTGTGGCAGCAGCACCTAAACAAAACGCATCCAAAAAACAACACCAGGAGCCGCCCAAAGTTTCTACCATCCGTATTCGGCTGAGCGCATTCGATCATGCTGTTTTAGACGAAGCCGGCACAAAGATCGTCGATACGGCTGAACGGAGCGGCGCTGTGGTACATGGACCCATTCCTCTCCCTACGAAAATCCGCAAGTTCACTGTGAACCGGTCTACTTTTGTACATAAGAACGC
>JAAYXY010000067.1 GCA_012515645.1 Candidatus Peribacteria bacterium
ACTACGATTTCCTCTTCAGTAAGCCGATTTCTGATGAGGATTTCCCGAAGATAGAGAAGGAAATGCGCGCGATTATCAACCAGGGGCAGACGTTCGAAGTGGAGTCGCTCCCCATCAAGGATGCTGTTGAATTTTGGAAGAAGAAGGGGCAGACGTTCAAAGTGGAACTCATCAGGGATTTGGAGAAGGAGGGCGTGAAAGAGGTGACGCTCTACAAGAACATCGGGAGAGATGGCCAGGAAACATTCGTCGACCTTTGCCGCGGCGGCCACGTGCAGAGTACCAAAGACATTCCGGCGGACGGATTCAAAATCCTCAGCCTCGCCGGCGCCTACTGGCGCGGCGATGAGAAGAATGCGCAACTCACGCGCATCTACGTTGCAGTTTTTTCCTCCAAAGAAGAGCTCAAGGCTCATTTGGCCATGGTCGAAGAGGCAAAGAAACGCGACCATCGCAAGCTGGGCAAAGAGCTGGATCTCTTCAGTCTGCATGAGGAGGGGCAGGGTTTTCCGTTCTGGCATCCGCATGGGACGGAACTATTCGTTGCACTGCAGCAGTTTTTGCGAGAGAAGAATCGTGTACATGGGTACACGGAAATCATGACGCCCATGATTCTTAATCGTCAGCTTTGGGAGCAGTCCGGGCATTGGGATAAGTTTCGTGAGCACATGTACTTCACGGATATTGATGATGTTCCCCATGCAGTCAAACCCATGAACTGCCCCGGCGGACTGGTGATCTTCCGCAATGAGCAGCATTCCTATCGTGATCTGCCCATTCGGCGCGCGGAATTCGGGTACGTGCATCGTCACGAGAAGTCCGGCGTGCTGTACGGTCTCTTCCGTGTGCGTGCTTTTACGCAGGATGATGCGCACGTGTTCTGTACTGCTGAGCAGCTCAATACAGAGATCACCGATATGGTCGATTATGCCATGGAGGTGTATAGCCAGTGCGGGTTTCGTGAGTATGAAATCTTCATTGCCACGCGCCCCGAACAGTTTATTGGCGAGGAGAAGGATTGGGAGCGTGCACAACAGGCGCTGGAACATGCGCTGCGGCAGAAGGGTCTTGCCTTCGGTATCAAGGAAGGTGAGGGGGCGTTCTACGGTCCGAAGATTGAATTCAATATTCGTGATTGCATCGGGCGTAACTGGCAGTGCGGCACGATCCAGGTGGATTTCTCGATGCCGAAACGCTTGGGTGCGGTCTTCATTGATGAGCAGAATTCCAAGCAAACGCCCATCATGTTGCACCGCGCAATTGTTGGTTCTCTCGAGCGGTTCATTGGCATTCTTATCGAACATTTTGCCGGGCTCTTCCCGCTCTGGTTGGCGCCGGTGCAGATAGCACTTTTACCTGTTGCATCCGCTCATGCAGAGTATGCGAAGTCCGTTCTCGCACAGATGAAAGGGCACGGTATACGCGTGCAGTACATGGATCCGGAGGAATCCCTTGGCAAGCGCATCCGTGAAGGGGAGAAGATGAAGATTCCGTACCTGCTCGTGCTCGGCGACCAGGAGGTGCAGGATACGTCCGTTTCCGTTCGTAATGTGAAGACCAAGCAGCAGGTCACGGTGCCGCTCCAGGAATGCATTGAGAAGACTACAGAAGACATTCGTATGCGGAAGCTCATAGCAAGCATTGGGAATTGAGCCAGACAGTACGCTATACTCTCTGTCATGTTCGCAGCCTTCTCCATCGGTCCGTTGCTCATCTGGATGCGTGCAGTTTTTTTACTCCTTGGAATCTGGCTCTCTTTTGAATTCTTCGCGCGTCTTGCACGCAGTGCGCATCTGTCGCTTGCGCCGCTACGCGAGGCATCATGGCAGTTTCTGGCTGCTTTTCTGATCGGGGGGCGTTTGTTTGCCATGATTGCGGAATACAGGGTGTATTTGCGTGATCCCGCTCGTATATTCATATTTTGGGACGGAGGTTTTAGCTATTTGGGTGGCGTGATCGGTATTGCACTGGTGCTTGCATGGGTCACACGTGCATATCGTACGACTTTTCTGCAGTGGCTCGATGTCCTCACGCCTGCCGCGTGTTTTGGTTTGGTGTTTGATTGGATGGGGAAGTTCATGTCTGGGCAAGCCTATGGGAGGCCTACGGACATGTTCTGGGGCGTGACGTATCAGTCTATGCTCGTGCGCTACGTGGTGCCTGTACAGCCGGTACAGCTTTTCTACGTAATCCTCTTTTTTCTACTTACTTTCGTATTGCTCATTGTGCGCAAGCGTGCCAAACGGGCTGGTTCCGAAACACTCGCTGCTATTGTGTGCGCATCCATTGGAACGTTCCTCCTGGAGTATTTGCGCGGTGATTTTGCTCCTCCTGTGTTTGCTTCGCAGCTGGATTTTGCCGTTCTGGCTATTCTCTTCGTGAGTCTTGGTGTTTTCGCGGCGGTTGAGTTGCAACTCTCTGTGAAGCAAACGTATTTCTACGAAGCCGGTTTGGTACTCTTTGTTCTCGTGTATCTCTGGCTGCGTTCGCGTATAAGTCTCCCGACGTTCGAGCTGCGTTTCAGCCAGTTTCTGGCTGTTCTGGCGCTCCTGGCAACGGTGGTGTATGTCATTGTGCATCGTCGCAAGTACCCTCATCTTTGAGTAGAGTGTAGCCGTTGATCGTCTGCGGGTGTTGTCAATTGTACCCGCGGCATGAGCCACCTATGCTTCTGCGCATGAATACCGATTTCCTTCCTTCGTTTCAGTCTTTCGCGGAGCCTTGGCTCCTTTTTCTCGCTGATGACCCCGTGCTCCGCATGTTGCAGCTGGGCATGCTTCTTTTGGGCGGAGTCGTCATCTTCCTCGTGTTCTACACGACCCGCGATATCCTGTTGCGCACACATTCGTTTCTCTACATGTTCGTTGCCATCGTGCTTGTGGCGCTCCTGCCGGTTCTGGGATTTTTTCTCTATCTGCTTATTCGCCCTGCACGCACCCTGCGGGAACGTGAACTCTACGATATGGTTGCGCGTTTGCAGCAAAAATCGCAGAAGAAGGTCACCAGCAGCAAAACGGCAGCAAAAGCGTAGCGTTTCCCCTTGCTCTTGCGCTATGCTTTTGTCATGACACTCCTGTCGGATCCTCTGTTGTATCTCTTCTATCCGAATCCTGGGAACGCGTCGTGGACGAGCCCGAAGGCATTCGTGTTACTTGTTCTCTGTTTGCTATTCATCACGGTGTCTTTTGGCTTGAAGCGATGGCGCGGCAAACAGGGGAATGCCGTTCTCCGCCGGCTGAGCCGATCCTGGTCTAGTTCTGCGTTCTGGTTCGGCATCACCGGTCTCGTGCTGCTCTTTGCACGTATCGAATCTATCGGTTACGTTGCCATGCGCATCTGGTGGGCAGTCTGGCTTTTCTTCCTGCTCTTTTATCTCTTTGTGCAGGTGCGTGTCTTTCGTGCGCGGTATTATGAGGTTTTGCCCCGGGAGGTCCAGGATGATGATCCCCGTGCCAAATACCTTCCCCGGTCACGGAAGCGCAAGCGTTGAGGCAAAGTTGATATTCGGTGTCAGAGTGTCCTCTGTTAGCCAATATGTTGACATGTTCTTTCTTTGAAGGATAATGCCACCCTTTTCCCAAGTTGTATGCCCCTG
>JAAYXY010000068.1 GCA_012515645.1 Candidatus Peribacteria bacterium
GCCCAGAGAGTGCGCATAGATGTCCATAATCTCTCGGAATTCCTCTGCGGAGTTATACTTTCCGTTCGTGCGGGCATGCATGTGCGCCGTATCAATACAGGGATAGATCCCGAATTCCTTACTCAGTTCCAGCACTTCTTCCAATGTGCCGAACTGCGTGGGCTTACCCATGGTTTCGTACGCCAGATTGATGGTGAGATGTTCCTTGCGCGTTTGCGTAAGGATGGCGTCGGTCTCGCGGCGGACGTTTGCGTATGCGGCATCCGCATCCATGCCCATATAAAACGCGGGATGCACGCATACCGAAACCGCGCCTGCCAGCTGTCCCATACGCATGGCTGCCAACACGCGCTGTCTGCTGGCTGCGCGTTTAGCGGCATCAACGGCATTCAAGTTCACGTAGTACGGTGCATGGACCGTGAGCAGAATGCCGCATTCCTCCGCCGTGCGGCGGATTTCTTCCATGTGTGCGGCATTCTGCGGCACCCGCTGTACCCACTCCAGTTCCATGGCGCGTATGCCCAGTTCCTGTGCACGTCGCAGGCCCGCGAGCGTACCGCCGTTGCCAGGTGTGGAAAGCGGGGCGCCTGCGACGGCAAATCGGAGTGTAGCGGTACGTGCGACCATACCTGACAGTGTACGCAAGGACGGAGAGCCGCACACGGATTTTAAAATTCGCGGTGTATGTTGCATACTGTAGCGGTGCCTCTCACCATGGAAATTATCAATCGTACACTGCGTTCTGCCTGTGGCACGCAGGCGTACCATATTGTAGAGAAGCTCATGGACGCCGGTTACGACGCATGGTGGGTGGGCGGCTGCGTACGGGACATGCTGCTGGACGAGATCCCCGCGGATATCGACATCGCTACCAGCGCACCGCCCAGAAAAGTGTGCAGAACATTCGCAAAAACAGATGAGAGCAACGCGCGCTACGGTGCCGTGCTCGTCTCTGAGCATGGACATGTGTTCGAAGTTACCACATTCCGCAAAGACCACAGTGCCGGCGACGGCAGGCATCCAGAATCGGTGAAATTCACATTGGACAAAGCGGAAGATGCCCAACGCAGGGACTTTACGGTCAATGCACTCTACTGGAACCCCATCACCCGCGAGCTCTACGATCCGCACGGCGGGGAACGCGATCTGCGGGAACACCTCATCCGCTTCATCGGCGATCCGGTGGAACGCATACGGCAGGATGCTCTGCGAATGCTGCGCGCCGTGCGCTTCCGCGCACTCATCGGCGGGCAGTACCACCCCGATACGTTCGATGCGCTGCACACGTGCGCCCGCCAGATCATGATTCTTTCGGGTATGCGCCGGTTTACCGAACTCACCAAGATGCTCATGGGCCCCAACCCGGACCGCGCGTTTGAAGATCTGTGGGAAACCGACATCATCGAAGACCTCATGCCCGAACTGCACGCCTGCAAGGGCGTCGCGCAACCCAAGGCGCCACACAAAGAAGGCGACGTGTGGGACCATACGATGCAGGCGCTCCGTTCCTTCACGACAGACCATGGGGCGGATGCGCGCTGGGCCGCGCTGCTGCACGACATCGGCAAGCCGGAGACCTTTGCCATTGACGACGACCGCATACGTTTTAACGAACACGCCAGCGTTGGCGGCACACTAGCACAGAAGGCACTGAACCGATTGCAGTGCCCGGCACGCCAGCGCGACAAAATTGTCTGGCTCGTCAAACATCACATGATGATGGGAACATTCCGAGAACTGGATGACGAGCGCAAGGGCAACTGGTACTACCACCCGTGGTTCATAGAGCTGTTGCAGATTTTCTGGCTGGATATCGCCGCCACCACGCCATCGGATTTCTCCTTCTACGAAGAGATCATTGCAGATTACAACCGCTACCTGGATGCGCATCCGCTGCCACCGCGGCAGCTGCTGGACGGCAACGACGTCATGGAACTCCTCGGCTTGCCACCAGGAGAGAAAGTGGGAAAAATACTCCACTCTCTCTACGCAGCGCAGCTGCGAGGAGAGGTGTCCACCAAGGAAGAGGCGCGGGCATTCATCCTCTCCCATTGCACCGATGGCCAAACAGAACAATCAGAGGCTTAAGCGCACGGCGCACCACAATATTCCCACATCCATCGGAGGATCCGACGACCCCGTCAATCTGGTGCAAGATTTGGGAACGGAACACGAACGCTACCACGAGTGGGGTATGAACCGTGCACCATGCTTTAACATTCGCCTCGCAGCTATCAACAGCATCGGCAGCGCCGATTGTCTGTCTCCAGCATCACTGCGTTCCATTCTGGAAATTACGACCATGCAGCGCTGGCAGCAACTTTACATGGCAGGGGCACTGCGGTCTGTTGCCTGTCCGGGTGCTGTGGAGAGAGCAATCCGTTCATCGGATTTTCAATTGACGCACTGGAAAGAAGAGGAATTGTTGATCCGTAAAGAGCTGCATGCACTATTAAACGGGGCGCACTACCCCGTGCACAACGAGACGCGCATGTTGCACATCAACGTGATACAGACGGTCAAAACCAAGCAGGGTACGCTGCAGCAGGCGCTGCGCGCCTTGCTCACGGAACGCACACCCGGTCGCGCAAAGAAACGGGGGCAGTACAAGTGGGTGAATCCCATGAAACCGGAATCCCGCCATGCCCTGATCGAAGCGGTAAAAACAGGCACAGCCGTACCAATATGCGAACATCGCAACGACTTTGAACGCATTCTGGAGAAGCAGTTACAGAAGGTGCAGCAGTACATCATGGCCAAACAGACGGAGCATGCCAAAATGCAGGAGCAGTGGGCAACACGGCTCCGTGCAATCGGCACTATGGATGCGAACTAACGCAGCCGGTACGTCAGGTATACGCGCACTGTGTACTCCTGTTGTCCCGCCGGCATATCCATGTCTCCGCCTCCCATACCCTCGGCGCCACCGTATCCGCCTATGCCTTTGGCATACGAAGTCATATTGTACGGGGAAATATCTTCCGAAAATCCTGCCAGATCGCCCAGACGCATACCCAGTTCCGCAGCGAGATTCTTTGCTTCTTCGCGCGCCCTGGCAATTGCTTCTGTGCGACCCTGTGAACGCAGGGCAGACACGTCCTCCACCGTGAATTGCGCACCGGAGACGTAATTGGATCCTGCGGCCGTGGCAGCGGAAATGGTATCACCGGTCTTGGCGATATCGCGCACCGTCACAGTGACGTTCTGGCTGGCTTCGTAACCCCGGGGTACCTGCTCGCCGTCAATCCAGTCACTTGCCGGATACAGGGAGAGATTGCTGGTCTGCACATCTTTTTCCTCTATGCCCTGTTCGCGCAACGCGGCAAGAATGGCGCTCATGCTCTGGCGCAGGGTATCCATGGCTTCGGGAGCCGTTGGCTGGCGGCCTGTTTGGACGCCGAGTGTGATCTGCGCCAAATCGGGTTCTGCGGAGAGCTTGGCTTCGCCTATGCCCGTCACGCTGAGCTGCGGGCGGTCGCGGGTTTCTACGTACTTGCCGGCGATATAAAAAGCCCCCAGTACCACTGCCGTGGGCAGGGCGATGGTGAGCAAAATACGTGGGTAGGAACGTTGTATTGGTGCCATAGTGAAGTAGGGGAATGTATGCTCTTACTACGATTGTGCAGCCGTAACGTTACAGGAGGCACGTAACTTCGCTGTACGGAGGAGAGGAGGTATGGTGTTATGGGTCAACGTGGAGTCTTAAAGCCAGAGCTTCGCGGAGCACACTCCTTTCAAAATTGAACCTGACTGGCTCGCCAAGCGCAACTCCGAGCGTAGCGAAGAGCGAAGTGTGGTGGGCCAGGGTGGACTTGAACCACCGACCGCCGGTTTATAAGTCCGGGGCTCTAACCAACTGAGCTACTGGCCCGTACGAATAGTGTACGACCAAGCGGCGCCCGGAGCCAACAAGGTTTGACGCACATCGTGTCCGGCATCATCATATTGCCATGCAATTGCGCTATTTGCTCCCCATTGCCGCCATGCTGCTTTTGGCCGCATGTGCGCAGCCTGCGTCGCCGCAATCCGCGAATATCACCGTGGATGCGCCGCAGCCGCACCAAGTCATTGCCAGCCCACTCACGATCACGGGTCAAGCCCGCGGCACATGGTACTTTGAGGCGGATTTCCCCATCCGGCTCTTCGACGCGGCGATGCAACAGATCGCATCCGCGCCTGCCACGGCGCAGAGCGAATGGATGACGGAGAATTTTGTTGCCTTTGAGGCGACGCTCACATTCACTGATCCCGGCACGCCAAACGGGTACCTGCTGCTAGAAAAAGACAATCCCTCGGGATTGCCGGAACACGCGGGCAGTATCATCATCCCTGTGCAATTCTAGAGCAGATTTACTTCTGCGCCTGCACTTTTACAGTGAGCGTCTCGCTGGCGCCGCCAATTTTCACGGATACTTCGTAGTCGCCCAGAGCTTTGATGTGATCGCCGATCTTAATATTCTTCTCTTCCACTTCCAGACCGTGCTCTTTCTGGAGGGCTTCGGCAATGTGTTTTTCAGTAATAGCAGCATACAGCTTGCCGGTCTTGGTGACCTTGCGCGCGAATGTGAGCGACTTACTGCCCACAGCGGAAGCAGTCTGCTCCGCGGATGCACGTTCTTTCTGTACTTCCATAGCGCGGCGACGGATCTGCTCCGAGAACCTGCGGCGCACAGTGGGTGTGGCGACGATAGCCTTGGACTGCGGCAGCAGGAAATTGAGGGCATAACCGTCCCCAACGATGAGTAGATCGTTCTTCTTGCCAACGCCGTTGATATCCTGGAGAAGCAGTACTTCCATGGGAAAAAGGGATTCATCCTTCAAACTCCTATCTGGATGTCTGAAAGCCGAGGCATTCTAAAGATCGGCATGACGATAGTCAATAGCATTTTACAATAAGGACTACCACGATCCCGAAAAGAGCCACGGAAAGAAGGAAAGCCAGCCTTTGCCGGGGCGGAAGACGCGATCATCCCGTATGTACCAATTGTGAAGAGTCAGAAATCTGTCTGAATGTAAGCTGAGGTCACCCAGAGCAACACCGTGAAGGTCTTCGTGATACGCAAAGGTGTACACGGGAGAATAGAGGAAGACAGCCGGTACATCCTCTTTGAGGATATCCTTGAGTTTCTGCAGGGCGTCCTGGCGTTCATCGGGGTCACGCGTCCTGCGAATGAATTCCAGGAGCACATCGGCTTGCAGCGAGGAATACTGGGAAAGATTGTAGGCATCGAGCAGCAATTCATTGCGGTTCTGCGTCTGACGCTGCACCCC
>JAAYXY010000069.1 GCA_012515645.1 Candidatus Peribacteria bacterium
GTGTGTTTCGGTCACGCTCTGTGGGTCGAAGTCGGGGAATATGCGGGCTACTGCATGCAAAAACGTTTCTTTGATCTCTGCATCCTGCAGCGAAAGCAGTGCATGGTTTTTCGGCACGTATGTGCCTGCATAGTACACGTGCTCCCCTTGATACCACGCCGCAGGTAATAGGTTGGTATGTTGGACGAATGCTACAAACGGCATGTCGCGGTCGGCAATGTTGACCCAGTAGTATGGAGACAGGGACTGTGTTGAAGAAAATACAACGCATATTGCGTTCAAATACCGTATGTTGTTCAGCTGATTACGATACGCAGGTGGAACGCCTGGTGCCTTCTCGATGTACTGTGCAAACACCGGCGAAGGTACTGTGCAGAGCACCCGGTCAAACTGTTCTATGCCGCCTTCTGTTTGCACCATCACGCTCTTTCCTGTTTCGGAAGCCCATAATGCGGTCACCGGCATATTGGTGCGTATACGCACTCCATGGTCTTCCAAGGCCTGCTCTAAGGCATTGATCAGTACTGCAAATCCTCCTTCAAAATACCCGAGCTTTTCTGCCTCTCGCTTGCGCGAGTTGGCTCGGGTGTGAATGCGCGCCCAAAGCCAGGCCATGGATACGTCTCGGTAGTATGCATGGAATTTACCGCGCAAGAGAGGTTCCCATACAGCCTGATACGCCTGTTTCCCGCACCAGCGTGACATCCAAATACATGCGGGTATTGGCGTGAGAGAGTTCCACCGCTTCCGGTGCTGCAGCCAAAACAGTACGGCACCCAGGCGCAGCCGACTGATGAGAGCAATCGGCGTGAAGCGCAAGACATCTACGGCAGATGCAAACGGATAGAGCCGCCCACGTACTACCATGGCCACAGAGCTGCGGAACCACTGAAGCCTGTTCCTTATACCCAACTCTTGGACTAATTGTATAAGATCATGATCTGTACGGAATACATGGTGATAGGCATGTTCCAGGTGCGTTCCTTTAAAGGGAAACCCCGCAGCCAGGCCGCCGATATGCGCGTTACGTTCGTATATGGTGATTGTATGGCCTTTATTGGCCAACTCCCTGGCAGCCACCAAACCGGTCACGCCGCCGCCTATAACAGCAATCTGCATTGCTGCTGCAGCTTATCAAGAACCATTGCCAAGTAAAGCGAGGTGATGTTTTGCGGCTTACCCAACATTCACCAGCGCATAGAGGGGGACGTTCGCTGGTTTCATTCGCCTTCTGCCTCTACATTATTAGACATGCTCTCCCTCATCCTCCCCACATACAATGAATCGGAGAATATACGGCATCTTTTGCCTAAAATCGGCAACACACTCGCCGGAATCCCCCATGAAATCATTATTGTGGATGATGACTCCCCGGACCGCACATGGCAGATCGCGCAGGAACTGACACGAGATGACGATCACATCCGTGTCATCCGGCGCATCGGGCGGCGCGGGCTTTCTTCTGCGATTATGGAAGGGTTCCTGATTGCCAAAGGCGATGTACTCGCCGTGATGGACGCAGACGGGCAGCACGATATTGACCTGATTCCTGCTCTGTACAAAGCGGCAATGGGCGGTGCGGATGTCGCCATCGGTTCACGCTACATCGCGGGGGGCGGAGTCGGCCAGTGGGATGGGCGACGCCATCACCTGAGCCGACTCGCCACGCGGCTTACCCGATGGTTCTGCCGGGTGTCTGTAGCCGATCCTATGAGTGGGTTCTTTGTCATCCGCAAACATACCTTTGATGCGATTGCAGATCGACTCAAGCCTACGGGATTTAAAATGCTGCTGGATATTCTCGTCCATCTCCCCCCAGGGACAACCGTGCGCGAGCTGCCGTACACGTTCGGCATCCGCGAACATGGCGAAAGCAAGCTTTCCTGGAAGGTGCAGCTCGATTTTTTGGAGTATCTGTACGATGTTTCGCTCGGTACGGTCATTCCCCTACTCTTCGTGAAGTACTGCATCGTCGGCACGCTGGGCGTAGTGGTGCAAACGAGTGCGTACTATCTTTTCTCCGCTCTGTTCAGGAACAGCGCAGCTCTCACGGTCTTCCATTTTTCCGTTGCCGTTCTGCTCGCCATAGAAACGGCAATCATCTTCAACTTCCTGCTCAATAATGCGTGGACATTCGCCGGCTCCAGGCTGCGCGGCGGCTCAGCATTCATCGGATTTGCCAAATATAATGTCGCCTGCGCGTTCGGCGCACTGGCGAACATGGCTGTAAGCACGTTTTTGTACTCCATTGGCACAGCCGAACTCGTGAGCGTCGTGGTCGGCGCTGCAACGGGGGTAGTGTGGAACTATACGATGAGCAGGATGGTAACGTGGAAGTAGGAGTGCTAAGAGGCCGCCCAAAGGATACAGAATACGAGAATACTGACGTAGTAGGTCGGCTTATCTTTGAGTATAAACACCACAGGATCTTCTTGCACCTCACCTCGCCGTACGAACAACCAAAATCGCGCTGTCCAATAGAGAAACACTGGTATTACAAGCCAGAGTCGTTCTGGATTATTGTAATGCAGGAGCGCATTATCACTTTGTACATATAGCATGAGAATTGGTATGGCAGTGATACTACTCATTGTTCCCATAAGCA
>JAAYXY010000070.1 GCA_012515645.1 Candidatus Peribacteria bacterium
TTCGAAAAAACCGGCGCCCTCTCCCGTGCCGTACTCTTCATGAACACCGCCGATAACCCAGTGGCAGAACGCATTGCAACACCGAGAATCGCGCTAACAGTCGCCGAATACCTGGCATACGAAAAGGGATACCACGTCACGGTAATCCTCACAGACATGACCAACTACTGTGAAGCTCTACGAGAAATATCCGCTGCAAGAAAAGAAGTGCCAGGCCGCCGCGGTTACCCCGGATACCTGTACACAGACCTGGCCACAATCTACGAACGTGCAGGGCGCGTACGCGGAAGAGAAGGATCGATCACGCAAATCCCGATTCTCACCATGCCGGAAGACGACGTGACGCACCCGATTCCCGACCTCACCGGCTACATCACGGAAGGCCAGATACGTCTGGACCGCGGACTGCATCAGAAAGGAACGTACCCGCCGATCATCCCCATGGGATCGCTGTCTCGGCTCAAAGGCAAAGCACAAGGTAAAGGGAAAACACGCGAAGATCACAGCGGCATGGACGCGCAGCTGACCGCTGCATATGCGCGCGGCGTGGAGGTGCGGGAACTGGCGGTCATTCTGGGCGAATCATCCCTCAATGACACAGATAAAGCATACTTGAAGTTCGCAGACCGCTTCGAGAAGGAATTAATCGCACAGAGCGAACAGGCAAACCGCTCTATCTTTGAATCACTGGCCATCGGCTGGGATTTGCTTACGGAACTGCCCAAAAACGAACTCAAGCGCGTCAAAGAAGAACATATGCAGAAATTCCTCAAGAAACAGGCGTAAATTTCCCCCTTATAGCGATACCATCCCTCTTCACAATCATCGGCAACGCATGGAGCTTCTACCGAAAGCAACCGATGCTCAATAACGTGCTGCTCTGGTTCTCCATTCTGCCGCTTGCAGCAAACTACAGCATTTCGCAATTACTCCTGAACCGCGAAACCGGCTACATCGCACATGTGCTGCTGCAATACGAAGACGGGGGAAAAATTATCTTAGCGCTGTCATTTCTGGTCATGATCACCGTACTTTTGCTGAACATATGGGGCATGGGCTGCACGCTGGTTGTAGGCAAACGCCTGGTAAAGAATCCAGCTGGTCGTTCGCGGTCATCTTTCCCAGCAGTGCGCTCCCAGGGGGCACAGTTCATCATACCTTTGCTGCTCACAGGCATTCTACGTTCCATAGCAACGATGCTGTGGGGATTGCTGTTCATTATCCCCGGCATCATCTATGCAGTACGCACAAGCTTGTATGCACCCGTCATTGCGTGTGAGAGCATGGAGTACAGAGGAGCACTCACGCGCAGCAAACAAATCGTCCGCGGCAAAACTTGGACAGTGTTCCTATACCTACTAGGACTGACCTTCAGTATCTACATACCCGTATTCTTTCTGCAAACAATGATCGCCGCCTTGCCTGTCGCTGATGCCCGACTAGAGACAGCAGCACACATCCTTACAGGAAGCATCGCATCACTGGCACAACTCATCATGATCCTCTCCACCATTCTCCTCTACAAGCACATCCAGGATTCCCTGTAATTCTTATGGCCCTCCTGAATATCAATCCGACGCGCATGGCACTCATGGACTTAAAGCGCCGAAGTCAATCGGCACAAAGAGGACACAAGCTACTCAAAGACAAGCAGGACGGACTCATGCAGGAATTTCTGCATGTTATCCGCCAAGCGAAAGACCTGCGCACACAAATGGAGGAGCAACTGGCAAGCGCATTTCGCAAATTTCTAATCGCATCATCATGGATGTCGGAAGCGGAACTCGCCAATGCCCTGAGCAGCCCGCAAGCACGCATGGAACTCGCCGTGGAAACAAAGAGCGTCATGAGCGTACGCATACCCATGTTCTCACTGCAGAAAGAAGGATCTGTGAAGAGCTACGGTCTCGTGGGCACCAATGCGCTGCTGGATGAGGCGGTGGCAGCATTCGAAAACGTCTTTCCGACACTGGTAGAACTGGCACAAATTGAAAAACAGGCAGAGAACATGGCAATAGAACTGGAAACAACCCGCCGCCGCGTGAATGCCCTGGAACACAAAATGATCCCGGATCTAAAGGAAACCGTGAAGTACATCCGGCTCAAACTAGACGAAACCGAGCGCGCGAGCATCATTTCCACCATGAAAGTAAAAGCGGCCATAGAGCAATAGAAGACAAACTACGAACATGAGCGCTATACTCGCCCCATGCCTAATGCATTCCACTATCTGGGACAAAAGACTGGTTGGAAACGGCTTTCCGAGCAGTCGCGTACAGCACTACTCTACCCATTGCTCAAAATCCTGAACGATCTGGGCGTGCAGCCATGGCACCTAAGTGCGATCGGCGGCGCTTCCTTACTGGGATTTGCCTGGTTCGCACGCACGGACATCCTCTTTGCAGGAACGTTCATTCTCATCCACCTCTGCTTTGATGCTGTGGACGGCGCACTGGCACGATACCAAGGTAACGCATCGCCTACCGGCGCCATCACAGATGTCGCAGTAGATGAAGGAGGATTCGCGCTCATCATGATCATACTCGTCGGACTGGGATATATATCCCCTCTCTTTGGGAGCGCATACCTCGCACTGTATCTGATCATGGTCGCGCTGCTCCTCATGCTCGACATGCAGAAAAAACCGTATCTGTGGGCGATACCGACGAAAAATCTGTTCTATCTGCTCTTCTATATGGAAATGCTGGACATAACCAGCATCGTGGAACCGGCACTCATCGTCTTCGTCATATACATGACCATGCTCGATGTCCACCTGTTCCAAAAATTGCGATGGGCACTGTCATAGCGGAAACACTGTTTTTTATCCTGCCGGCGTACGCGGCGAACATGGCGCCGGTACTGGCAAAAGCGATGCAACTGCCCGGAGCAACCCCTATACACAAACAACTCTTTGGATCACACAAAACTTGGCGGGGAATCTGGAGCGGATTTACAGCAGCGTTGCTCCTCGTTTGGATACAACGCACCCTGCAGCAGTACGGCATCGCAGAAGAACTGCGCCTTCTGGATTACGAGCACAGCAACATACTCTTGCTCGCGGGGATGTTTGGCATAGGAGCCATTGCAGGAGACATGGCGAAGTCCGCAATCAAACGATACAGGGGCATGCCTCCCGGACAACCGTGGTTCCCTTTCGATGAACTCGACTTCATCGCAGGGAGCCTCGTATTCCTGGCACCTGTGTACCACCTGCCTGCAGCACACATCCTCGCGCTCATCATCGTAACGCCGATCCTGCATGCACTGGTGAATACTGCAGCGTACGCAATGGGATTCAAAAAGCACATCGAACCATAAAGAGGTATCATGCATGCATGGCCACCACACTGAAAACATGCATTTTGAACGGGCAACTGATTCCTCTATCGCAAGCAACGATATCTCTTGCGAATATTGAATACAGTTACGGTTTTGGCGTGTACGAAAGCGTGATGGTGCTGCGTGGTAAGCCGATATTCGCCCAGGAACACTGTGAACGGCTGCTGGAATCCGCATCTGCAATTGAGCTGCAGCATCCGTTTAGCACAGAAACAATGCATGCGTGGCTGCATACACTCATAGAACAGATATCCCAAGAACGCTACAACTGCAAGATGCTCCTCATAGGAGCAAAGGAGGCAGGAAACGCACAACTGGCGATCCTACCGCTTAATCCCCGCTTCCCGGAAAAGAAACTGTATACCTACGGAGCACCGGTCATCACCTACGCGTACCAACGCACCATCCCCAATGCAAAAACACTCAACATGCTCGGGAGCTATTTGGCATACCGCGAAGCGCAAAAACAGAACTGCTACGAAGCGCTTTTGCAGGATACAGAAGGCAACCTGCGAGAAGGAACCCGTACGAATTTTTTCGTGGTGAGCGGCGGCACAATCTTGAGTCCGCCAAACGAAAAAATCCTCGAAGGAATTACCAGAAAACACATTCTGGATATTGCTGCAAAAGAAGGGATTCCGGTGCGGTATACTGATATTCCCGTGCAAACACTCGGGGAATATGACAGCGCTTTCTTGAGCAGCTCAACGGGAAAGATCATGCCGGTACGCAAAATCGGCGACATCGAATACACAGAGATCCCCGAAACGACCAGGAGACTCATGGAACTCTACGATGCACTCCTGAAAAAGCAGAGTCCGGAAAACAGAAACGCATAAAACCCGTTCCTGACTTCTAAACACCTACGCCCACCACAATTCACTTTTACTTTTGGGCAACGGCAGGAGCAACAGCATCCACGACCTTCGCAAATACCTGCGGTTCGTGGATGGCAATTTCACTCAGGGCTTTACGATTGAGTTCCACATTCTTGTCTTTAAGCGCTTTGATGAAGCGCGAATATGGAACACCACGCTCGCGGACAGCCGCATTGAGGCGGATGATCCACAGAGCACGGAATGTGCGCTTCTTCTTGCGACGATCGATGTATGCATGCTGACCCGCCTTCATCACCGCTTCGTTGACCTTGCGAAAACTCGTGCGCCGCATGCCGCGATACCCTTTGGCAAGGCTGCGAATTTTCTTATGCCTGTGGTGTCGCACGGTACCGCGTTTGACACGCATGGCTAGAGAGTGGGTAAGAGAGCGCTGAATTTCTTGTGTTCCACCTTGGCAACAACGAGTGTTCGACTCAATTTCTTCTGACGCTTACTCTTTTGTTGCAACAGGTGACTCCGGCTATTGCGCTTCATGGCAATTTTGCCGCTGCCGGTCTTGCGGACCCGCTTCTTCGCGCCGCTGTGGGACTTCTGCTTGGGCATGCCGGATTAGCTTAAGCGAAGATCGCCAAGGTACAAGGAAAAAGGGCAAAAAATACGCCGCAAACACAACCTAGCGCTTTGGACGCACAATCGTGGTGAACTGGTTCCCCTGCGACCGCAAATCCTGTTCGATATCGGCGACATCCGCCAATTCGGCAACCAGACTGCGCAATTTTTGGCGCGCGTATTCTTTGTTCGTGAGCTCGCGGCCACGCAGACGCACCACAAACTTCACCAAATGCCGTTCGGCAAGAAACTCACGCGCACGCTGCAATAGACGCTCCAGATCGTGGCGGTCTGTGCGAAAACCAAAACGCAGCATCTTTACCTCCGTCTGCTTGGCATGTGCCTTTTGCTTCTTCTCTTTCTTCTGTAACTGGTATAGATACCGCCCCAGATTACTGATTTTTACAACAGGAGGCTTGGCTTTGGGCGAAACTTCAATCAGATCTCCACCTTCCTCCCGGGCACGCGCAAGAGCAGCTTCAGAGGACATCTGTTCCGCACTACCATCATCTGAAACAAGCAAAACCTCCGGCGCACGGATCTCCTCATTTGCACGAGGTCTGCGTTGCTGCTGCTTCATACCGGTGGAACGCCCGCGTCGCTGTCGCAGAA
>JAAYXY010000071.1 GCA_012515645.1 Candidatus Peribacteria bacterium
AGGGGTGCTGCTCCTCGGCGTGCTGTGGTACAGCCCGCCGGTATGGGGCCGCGCATGGATGCGCGTCGCAGGTCTAAAACCTCAAAAAAAAGATGGCAGCGCGTATGTGCGCGCTGTTCTCTTGGGCATAACGGCAAACCTACTCACGGTTACAGTGTTTATGTTGCTGCTCGTTGTACTGCGTGTAGGCACGATGGGTGATGCACTCCTGCTCATCGCATTGCTGTGGCTTGGGTTCATGCTGCCTGTACTACTCCATGATGTTGCATGGGAGCGCCGCTCACCCCTGTTGCTTGTGATCAATGGAGGCTATTTCCTCCTGAGTTTGCTGCTTACAGCTGTGATGTACATCACGGTTTCCGCATAAGTCTGTTAGAAGCGTTATGGAAGTAGTGTGTATGTTTGAGGTATGCAATACATGCCAATGTCATTCATAGGCGCATTGTTGCTCGTTGCATGCACCACGACCGTTATTTCGGATCAGGAACGCGCACTGCCCTCTACCCAAAATCAAGCGCTTGATCTGCAGGATGGAGAGGTGCTCACGGCAGACATGGAGCAGAGCTTTATCGCATTCGTCGGGAGCAAGAGCAATATCATATCCCACGAGGGGCGGTTTCACAGTTTCGATGTGCGCATAACACCGGATTCCGTTGATCCGCGCAATCCAGAGCGTGCGTCTGTGGAAGTGACGATTGATATCGAAAGCATCGAAACCGATGCCCCCGGACTCACAACGCATCTAAAATCGGCAGACTTCTTCTCTGTAGATCAGTATCCGCAGGCGCGGTTTACCTCTGTATCCATCCGCCGCGAAAGTGGAGAGAACTACATAGTGGAAGGGGATTTGACCATCCGCAATGTGACGGAGCGCATTAGTTTCGCGGCTGTCATTACGTCGCAGTACATGACCATGTCCTATGATCTCGATCGTACGATGTTCGGCGTGGGACCACCCGCAGAAGGCGTTGCGGCTATTGACGCCCTTGTGCCACTGGAAGTCAAAATTGTCTTTCAACGTGATAGTGCTTCCTGAATACTGTATAGTACATTCCACATTCCCTCCATTATCATGCAGTACGCTCTCCGTTCAGGCACGTTCATGCTTCTTGCCGTTGCTGTCATCTTGCCATTGCGCGCAAGCGCAGCAGATACAGACGACCAGTGGCCTTCGTGGATTGGCAGAATTGACGGGCTGCAGCAATCGGCACAGAACACGCCTGCGCAGCGTTCTGCCGATGAATTGCCGGATATTCCTCCGGAGTACCGCTCGGTGTACTACGAGATGTACTTGCGTCGCCAGCAACAAGACACATCTCTGTCTTCTTGCACGGTGAATGCAGGAACGATGTATACCACTGAAAAGGTTCCGGAGCTCTGGCCGAAGTGGATTGGTTTGCCACCGTGGTACTGCGAATAAGAGTGGCGATTTATGCGGCCAGTACCACAGTACTTCTGCGCAGGGTGCGATATGCGGCATATCCGCCAATGGCTACAGTAGCCAGTATGGCCAATGCAGCCGCGCTACCGGTTTGCGGTTGCGCAATGGGTTTGTGCTGATACACCGGAGGAACGGGCTCCGCTGGCGCGCCGCTGTGCAGCGGTGCGGATTCCGCCGTGGATTGCATTGCTGCAGTCAGGGGTGATCCGACAGTGTAGGGATTACGAGGAATGCCTGTTTGCGCTCTGGGTGCTACTTGTACGCTGTCTTCTGCGAGTGCCAGGATGTTTTCCTCCTGTTCTGTTTCCGGCTGTGTCAGTGCGATATCGGCAGGATCATCGTGCGGCGCTGTTGGAGGAGTGTCGGACGGCTGTTGCGACTGCTGTTGAATGAGCAGGCGCGTGAGCAGGTCACCACCGGATTCTGCAGGAGGCTCGTCCATGGGTATCTGATCATTCTGTTCTTCTGGCGGTGGATCTGCGGTAGAGGATTCCGTTGTGGTAGGAATATCCTGTTGTGGTATCGCAGTTGCGTCTTCTTGCGTCACAATTTCGCCGGTAATCGTAATTGTACCGGTGATTGATGGGTCGATTTCGGAGAAGAACGTGTGTGCACCGCCGGGTGCGTCTGTAGGAATGGTGTAACGCATGGTACTGCCCTCAAAGAAGATGTCCGTACCCAGGCATGTGCCTGCAGAAGCGCTGCAGAGTGTTTGGGAGACTATGATGTGTGGCAATTGGTCACGATTAATCCAGGCGATTTGTTGCCCCGGTCGTGCGGTGATATCCGCAGGATTCACCGCACCTGGCGATATGGTCATGGTAATTTCTTCCAGCAATTGTCCCCGGATATGCGAAACGCCGCGGAAGAATATGAATCCAAGACCTAGTACTAGCACAATGCCGGCAATCGCCCCGGGCAGGCGGGATACACGTATATCATGCAGCGGTATACTCGCGGCAGTGCGGTGCGTTTTGCTTGTTGCGGCAGACGCACTGTCGGTTCTGTGCTAGTTTGGGTGCAAGTCTTCCGCCATGTGAATTTAGGTGTTTGTTGCAGCAATGAGGATCTGGCGCCGTGCTGCGACGATTGTACCTGCGATTGCGGAGCCAAGGAGCAGGAGGAGCAGGGAAGAGGGGATACCGGTCTCGCCGGGTACGCTGGGGACGTCGCCATTCCCGAGTGGATGTTCTCCTGGTGCATCCGTGAGTACGGATCCGACGAGCGGAGCCGTGGACGATGCAGGATTGCCTACTTCGATACCCACTTCCCGGCTGAAGGAAGATTCCTCATCTTGTATGCTTACTGCCCGCACGGCGAAGTAGTACATGCTGCCCACAGGCAGGTTGCGGATGCTCAGGCTCGGTGTGCCGCCGGGTATGGTCTTGCGCTGGATGTACTGACCGGATGTCGTCCCGTAGTACACGTTATATGCTTTGAGCATAGATGAGGGCAAATCTTCCCATGCCAGATAGGCGGTGCCTTCTTCTGTGGTGATGCGAACGTTACGTACCTGTAGTTGTGAGAATGCGGTACGGTCGTTCTGTGTTTGCTCTGGATCCTGGCATATGCCTTCCGTGCACAAGTTCGTGCGGCATTGGCTATTGACGACACAGGGCTGCCCTACGGCAATGATGCCATGAGGCTCGCTGTTGGCACTCGAAGCATCGAGGGTATCCGATAGAGCAGACGATGATCCTGTTCCTGAAGATACGTCGTCGACTGTTGGTTCATCTGTAGCAGCAGCTTCCATGCGTACCAGAAGTGCGCCTGGATCATCCGGAAGCACAGAAACCGTGTTTCCCTGGGTATCCTTGGCAGTAATGAATGTGTGTCCGTCGGATTGCACGTCAAAGAAGCTCAGCACAGTCCCCGGTTGGACGAGCTGGTTGACCTTCAATTGCAGGCGCGCCACGGGGATCCAGTACGCCGCGGGCAGATCGCTGTCGGGATTGCTTACACGGATTTTGATTTGCGATGTCTGCGAATCGATGAATTGTTCCGAGGGGTCAACGTGGGTGAACGTATCGGTGGAGATGGACAGATCCTGACCTTCCAGCACCGTGGGATCAAAGTCGATCCATGCCCGCACTTCCTCTATAGAGAGTTGTTGCGGATTTTCAATGACCAGATCCATATCGAGTATGGCGCCAGAATTCATGGACTGTGTTTGCAACATTTGCGGATCACGCACGGAAAATGGAGGGCATGCTTCCATGTCGTTGCCTGCCGGCCATCCTGGAGGAGGCACAGATCCGTAGATCCATTCCTCGTTGCTGTAGCCCTGTGCACAATGAGGTCGCAGCAGTAAGTGCACTGTCGGTTCGTCCTGCTGCGTGTCCTGTGCGATGGCTATCATGGGCAGGAATGCCATGAGAGCGCAGAGCGCAATGCAGAAGCGTGTGGTGGCGGTGTGTGTGTTTTTGTCCATGGGAGTAGGTTTACTGTCGTTCGAGTAAGAACAGCATACGGAGCGCGTCATCGATGGTCAGGACACCGTCATCATCGATATCAGCAGCACGTTGTTCAGGGGTCGCTTCCCGGTATCCATTGAGGATTTCCAGCACGATGCGTACATCGTTCAATGTCAGGGCACCGTCGCCGTCCATGTCGCCGCTGCGGGTGCCGCCGGCTTCAATGAGTTCCACAGGGTGCACGCTGGCGGTGGTATGCATGCCGAGCGTGAATGCTGTGACCATGCTCACGGTTCCGAGCGCGACGATGTGTATGTGCCGTTTAAGGGTTCTGAAAGCTTGCATATCGTTTTATTATAGTGGATATAGGGTTTTGTCTCAACGCTGCGTCATTGACTAATGGATAAGAATGTTTTTCTTTAATCGTTAACGTTTCGGGACTCCTGGTATCATAGATATGTATGGAACAGCAGATGTACCTCTTCACAGGCGGGAACGCGTATGTACTTGGTATGGAACGAGATCGGTGGGTGAAGGAGTTTGTACAAAAGCACGGTGAGGAGAATTTGCAGGTGTTTTCTGTAGAGGATGCGCAATGCAATGTGGTGATGGATGCGGTGGCCGCTGCACCGTTCATTGCTGAACGGCGCCTTGTCATCGTGCAAGGCGTTCCTCGGTGGTCGGCGGAGGACATAGATCGCATTGCGCATGTGCAGCATCCTGCGACGGTGCTTCTCTTTATTGACCAGAAGCCCGACAAACGCCTGGCAGGCGTGAAACGCCTACTTAAAATAGCGCGTATCCATACATTCGAACCGCTGCGTCTGCCGCAACTACGCGAATGGATGGCAGCGTATGCATCGGAGCAGGGTGCAGGTATAGAAGAAGCGGCGATCGATGCATTGCTGCAGGCGGTAGGAGAAGATCAGTTGCGTCTCGCAGGCGAATTACAAAAACTCACGCTGCTCGCTAGCGATGCAATTGTGCGGGAGTCGCATGTGTATATGGCTGCCTTTGCGACAGGCGAAAGGCAGATATGGGGAATGCTCGATCGGTTGCAGGCTGGCAATACCGCAGAGGCGATGGCGTACGTGCGTATGCTCACAGAGCGCGGCGAAAGCCCGCTCAGTCTCTGGAATATTTTTGTGTGGATGCTCACCAACCTTACGTTGGTGGCTGCAGCGATCGAAGAAGGGGAAACAAATGTTGGCGCTATCGCCAAGCGTGTCGGCGTGCATCCGCGTAGCGTCCAGGCGCTCATGCCGCTGGCACGCCGCAGGAGCAGGGCAGAGCTGGCAGACCTGGTTCGTCGGGCAGCAGAGTACGATATCGGTCTTAAAACAGGGGTGTACCAGGTATCCGACCGCCAAAGCGAGGAGGTGCTCGCACTCCTCGACCGATGCATGCTCGCCTGTTGCACGGGGGATTAACTCTCTTCGATGCGTTCCAGCAGATCGCGTTTGCGTTGCATTTCTGCCTGGGCGGCTTCCTCTTCTTTCTGTGCCAGCGTTGCACGGCGCTTTCGGCGTTCCTGTTCCGTGCGTATGAGTGATCCCTGCATGCCGATCTCTTCCATTTCCGCGGCATACTTACGGTCGATTGCAGCCAGCTGACGTTTTTCGTTGACCAGAATGCTCTGCAACTGCTCACGTTGCGGCGGCGTCATAGCTGGTAGGATATTGATCCAGTACTGCCGCTCCTGCACATTCATACTCTCGGATTCCTGTATGAGCGCAACGAGTTCCGGATATTGCGCAGCGATGTCTGCTGGGATCTGGAGTGTGACAGTTGTACTCATCGGCGGTAGCGTACAACACTCTGTGTCCGGAGGCGAGTCTCTACGGTTCTATATGTTTCTGGAAGAGCGGCGCCAGAAGGAGGAGAATGAGTGCGAAGAATGTGAGGAGTCCCATTCCCGCGACGATCAGTACTGCGGGCGGCAGGGAGGTGAGTGTGCTCCAGAAAGATGGAGAATCTGCAACAGGTTCAGATGTATTTCCTGTGGCTTTGGATGATGCAGCACTACTCGCAACATCATCATCTTCCGTCGGTGCATTGCCTTGCAGGAGACTGGCAAAGTATGTGCTGGTTGGAGATGTGCAGAGATCATCATCCTGCAGCGCGCGTTCGATGCGGTCAGGTTGCACATTCCACTCCGCAGCGTACTTTGCGGCAAGTTCGGAGAGTACACCTGGTGTGGCAGTATCGTCGTTGCGCAGCCGCTGCTGCAACCGGCACAGCAGGCTCTGCATAGTGGCGAGAGGCGGTGTTGTAGGCGA
>JAAYXY010000072.1 GCA_012515645.1 Candidatus Peribacteria bacterium
AGGTGGGGATGAAGATGACCCCGACTGCCTGCAACTTTCGTTTGCATCATCACGCCAAAAACGGGAGAACCTTTCTGCAGAGACATTCCCATACATAGCAGTAGAACAGATTCCAGGCGCAATTTTTGACCTCACACAACTGACGGTAAGTTCCGGATCAGTACGCATCCCCGTCATCAAACCTGTACAAATTGGCATAAGCCTCCAGAGCATCGGTCCGCCAGCGGAATCGGATGCATCGGCATTCATTCCAAAGCTCCCAACACCACCGGAAATTCCTTCTATTGTTGATGAACTGCCAGACACATTGTTTGAAGTGAATGTAGGCGAGGCGCTTCCTCCCATCAACATCCCCCCATCTCTGGGACAATCAAACTTCCTGGAGGTTATGGGGAATATACGCACAATTTTCCAGCAGATGAGCGTGGCGTATTCGCGTTTCTGGCGCAGTGTTCAGCGTGAACTGGAAAACAACGACTGCAGTAAATTCAACACCGGACGCTGCCTGCATGTAGAAATGGATCTCCGCGAGCGCTTAACACGGATCGGCGCACGTCCAGCTATCTTACTCAAAGAAGATTTCCTTTCTATTGGGGAATTCCGCGATGCAGGCAATGCACATTGGGCGGGTACATGTCCGGCAGATGACTGGACGTGCCAGATCCTACCACCGGAACACACATTCCCTCGCAGAGGATGGCACGTAGACATGCCGGACCAAGAAAAAGAAGAAGAATACATACAAGAAACGCGCAATACCATGCTGCAAAAAAATGTGCAGATCCTGGGCGCACTCCCGCTACGCATTACAAGTATTGACGCATTGCCAAGCATCGATATCCCAACAAGATTCTCCTTGTTCTCTCCTTCTAAACCCAACCCGTAGTTATGCGGCACACTCCCCTATGCATCGGCATTTTTTGCATCCTGCTGCTCTGTAGTTTTGTACAGCCTGCTTTGGCAGGCGACCCGGATGCATGCCAGGCTGCCATCGGCAGGGAACTCGCGCGTGAACTGCGTATATTCCGCGCAGTCGTCTATGGCGAAATAGCAGCGACCGGAGCAACCGTAGGCCACGTAAAATACGACAGCGAAGGTGACCCGTGGATTAAAACCGGAGCTGAAGATAACCATGCATGGGCTAGTATAAAAGGCAATAAAAACAGAGTAATGAATAATGAAGAAGCTGGCAGAGTATTTGGAATATCCACAGAAGAAGCGGCTGCCGTGTCTCATGGAACCATCTACAATGAAAATGGTCTTCTATGGACTAAAATAAATGGTAGAGGCTATAACGAATGGCATGCTGCACTCGTATTCCAGAGCGACGAAGACATGGAAAAAGATGCGGAGGTAGAACCGCGGCGCGGCATTTTTGAAACCCGGCGCGTACTGACTACGGAACTGGTACCGTACCTCGTAAGCAGCATGCGTGCACTGCAGTGCCGCACAAAAGCAATATGTGAAGGAGCGCAGCAGACTATTCTCAGTTCCGAAAACGGGACACCTGAATACACAGAACCTCTGGGATGCCAATCCATAGCGATACGTCCCATGCCGGAATGCCAATTTGGAGGTACAGGAACGTATCCGAACGCCGAAGCTGCACTGAGCTATTGCCCGCCGGTACAGCAACAAATGCTGGAACGTGAGGCAGAACTCTTAAAATTCGCCGTGGAATACGATGCGGCGTACAGGAGCCTGCTGCAAATAGCAGGCAATATGGATCTTTCCCTCCGTGAATTGCACTGGCCATTCACCGCTACTATTCGCCATTCAGCAGCACTGATAGGCAAATTGGCACATATCCCGTGTTTCCTGAGCAGCTGCGACGCCTCTCCCATTCCCTTTCCCGATCAATGAGAAAGCGCAGGCACAGCCTCTGGCCAATAGCAACACTCTGCACAATGAGCATTGTGACGATTGCGGGCAACGTACCACTCATTGCACAACTAACGGGAACATCCGACCAAAATCAGCCACGTTACCCCATACTCGCCGCATGCAGCGGCAAGGATAGCGACCTGTTCACCGTAACGGAGGAATGGCTTAAAGATGGCGGCAAGACGCGCATAGCAGAAATTCTGGGACAGCCAGATACGAACGAACCAGGTGCAGAGACGGAAGAACAAAAAAACGCCGTAGAACTGTGGCAGGAGCAATACCACACGATCGTCGCAGCAATTGCCGCCTCCGCAGCAAACCAACCCTCTGAACCTGATTGCCTATCAGAAAACTTGATGCCGGCACCGGATTCTGATGACGCACTGTACAAGCTGGCCGAGCACCTGGCCCCCTGGAAAGAGGCAGATGCGCGCGAGCAACTCACAACAGATGATGTTTGGACTGTGCTACTGGAGTACCTGCGGGAATATGAATGTGCCCTGGTTGAACGATACTTCTACCTCTTTAGCGACGCCATAGCGGAACAGGGAGTACAAACGGGAAATGTGGCGTTCCATTGGAATGAAGTATTTGAAGCCTACTTCAAGCAATACCCTCTCATACGAAGCGAGCTGCAATCCGCCCGACCTGCCCTGCATCGAACAATCACACTGCTCCATGGAAACAAGAGCATGCATCGCATCTCCAGGGAAGTGCAATGTCTCTACCGTGCATCCAAAGATATCCGCAATGCTTTCG
>JAAYXY010000073.1 GCA_012515645.1 Candidatus Peribacteria bacterium
CAGCGTGTACGCAGGCTGAGCTCCCACCACACTCACCTGCATGTTCTGATTCCCTGCAATTGCCTGCATGTTCCCCGTGAGCACAGGAGAAATACCGGAAATACCTGCCACGTGCGTTTCGATCGCACGTACGTCATTGGATGTGAGCGTGCTGGAAGATGCCCCACCGCCGGCACGGCGGAAGAGGGAACGCACATCCGTCTGCGTCGGGCTGCCCGGCTGCACAATGAGCAGATTCGTTCCCAGGCTCTCAATCCGCTCTGTAATCTGCTGTTGGGAACCTTTGCCTATGCCCACCATGAGCACCACGGATGCGACGCCGATAATCACGCCAAGCATGGTCAGTACGGAACGCATCGTATTACTGCGAATGGCATCGAAAGCGCTGCGGAGATTTTCCAGAAAAGCAAGCATGCTACTGCGTGTGAATGAGTCCGTCTAAGATACAAATGGTCCGCTTGGCATGGTCCGCGATATTCGGCTCATGCGTGACCATGACAATCGTGACGCCCCTGGCATTCAGATCATCCAGCAGCGCCATGATTTCGTCTCCTGTTTTGGAATCGAGTGCCCCAGTCGGCTCATCCGCCAAAATGAGGGCGGGGTGTGTCACGAGCGCCCTCGCAATAGAAACCCGCTGCCTCTGCCCACCTGAAAGCTCGTTGGGCAGGTGGTGCATGCGCCCCTCTAGCCCTACGGCCGCGAGCGCCTCTTGTGCACGTCCCATCGCCTCATGACGGTGCACGCCCTGATAGAGCAATGGCTGCATGACCTGCCGCAACGCGTCCATGCGCGGCAGAAGGTTGAATGCCTGGAATACAAAGCCAATGCGTCGGCTTCGTACCTCGGCCTGTTCGCTCTCCGATAAACTGCTCACCTGCCGTTCTTCGAGCTTGTAGGCTCCGGTTGTCGGGGTATCCAAAAGCCCGATGATGTTCATGAGCGTGGACTTACCCGATCCCGATGGACCGATGATCGCGACGAATTCCCCGTTTCTGATCGTCAGGGATACGCCTTTGAGCACCGTGAGCGCCTGTGTGCCGAGCGTATACGTCTTGGTGATATCCTGAAGCGTAATCATAGGAAAAAGGGTGCTATCGCATCATTCCGCCTCCAAAACCGCCCATGGGCATCATCCCACCACGATGCCCGCTGGCATTCGTTGTAGTATTTTGCGTATTGAGCACAACGTTGATCGACTGGATGCGATCCCCCGGAGACAAACCCGAGAGTACTTCGGTATATGTACCGTCGGTGATCCCCGTTTTTATGGGAATGGACATGCTGTCTTCGCCAAGAACGGATACTCTGTTACCACTCGTGCGCAGTGCGAGGTTGGGCACAGCAATCGCATTTTTTGCAGATGCAATTTGGATTTCCACGGATGCAGTCATGCCCGAAAGAATCGTGTACTCCTCGCTAGGCTGGAGAACGATCTCTACTGCATACGATACAACACCCGACGTTTGGACAGGCGTCGTGTCTATCATCCCAACTTCTCCTTCGAACGTCGTGGACGGCAAAGCATCGAACTGAATGATGGCACGCTGTCCTTCTTTGACATGCACCACATCAACCTGATCAAGCTGAACCGTGACAATGAAGTACTCAGGATTTTCCAGTACCGCGTACTTGGTTTCACTAGCATCGGCTAGGAGGTTATCTCCTACTTGGAAGTCGATACGGCGGATTACGCCGTCAAAGGGTGCCCGCAATTCATACTTCTCCAATGCACGCCGCGCTTTTTCCAGGGCAACCTGGCGCTGTGCCAGCGTGTTCTGCTGCTGGCGGATCTGCACATCTACGCTCACCGTCGTCTTCTCCATGCTCTGTTCTTCCGCCTGCAAGCGATCCCGCAAACTCGCTATCGTCCGCTCAGCTGTATCTGCTGCCGTTATGCCGTGTTCCTGTTTCGACTCCAACAATGCAAGATTCTCCCGAGCACTCTCCAAATTTTGGAGCGCAGTATTCTTGCCAGGCTCTGTGAGTGTCGCCTGCTGATTCCGCAACGTATCCACCAAGGCGATTGCCGCTGTGCGCTTCGTATTCATCGTCGCCTTCCATGTATTGATGTCCGCATCTGTGTACGACGATGACGGGACAGCCGTCCTGAGGAATTCGTACGCTACATCTGTAAGAGTGACTAACTGCTGCCCAAGAGCGATAGCATCTCTGAGAGCCGATTCGAGTACCCGCACGTCTTCTGTATTGAGCAACGAACCATATGTCGTGCGGAAGGTGTCATACGCCTCCGATGCCCTGTAATAGGCAAACTCGGTCTCGATCTTCTGGTTCTGGTCGTTGTAGAGGAAGTGGACTGTGAAATTCTTGTAGCGCGTAGCCCCGCGGATTGTGGATTCGCCACTGAGAATTTCCAATATGTCCGCCAGCAATTTATCGGCATCCGCAATGGCATTGTCTATCTTCGCAGCGAGATCCTGTTGTGCCTTCTTATACGCCGCTTCCTTCTCCAGTACCGTCCTGCGAGCCTGTTCGATCTGATCTGCTACCTGCATCTGTGCTGCAGGGGCTTCGCCGTATGCCACCTCCATTTGCCGTTCCAATTCGCGCACACTGTTTTGCGCAGATATGAGCGTTTGGCCACGGCTCGCTTCCAGTTCCTGTAAACGCAGATACGCATCGTTCACCGAAAGCTGTGCCTGGCGGATATCGGCATTGGGATCTGTTTTATCCAGCTCGGCTATGAGCGCATCGCGCTTGATCGTATCCCCCGCCTCCACATGAACCTTCGCCACTTTTCCCTGCACGTTAAAACGCATGTGCTGTTCGTTCGCCAACGTCACCGTCCCAAGCGCTTTCAGCGAAAGACCAATATCTCTCCTGCCAACAGTCACAATCTCGCCGACAATTTCCTGTGCCCCCGTGCCGCCTCCAACAGTGCTGTATATCACTGCCAACATCAGGGGGGTTGCCAAGCCCAGGAGCACGCTTTTCCACTGCAACTGCTGCAGAAATGCCTGCAGACGCAGAGGAAGCCGGTGCTGTAATGTGGAGAAGAACATCATAATATTATGGTGAGATTATTCTGGAAGGTCATCATATTCGCGAGAAACGGGAAATTTGAGAGGAATGCCTCGCTCCTGGGCAATATCCATGAGCTTTTTGCCATGTGAGAGTTCTTCGCGCAGCTGTTCAGGAGACATACCCATGCGCTCAGCAATACGCTGCACAAACTCTTGTCTGTCATCATCGCGCATCCATGGTGGAGGCATGCGCAACTGTATCCCATGCTCTTTCGCAATATCCATCATTGATTTCCCCTGTGCAAGTTCACTGCGCAATGCATCACGCGACATTCCTAACTGCTCTGTGACATCGACAAACTGTTGGCGTTCTCTCTCCAGCGAAGCACTCTCGTGCAATGTATGCGTCCTGCGCCATTGCAATGGACCTATGAGCAATCCAAACAACATCAGAACAGTTAGGATACCGATTACGAAGGATGAAAACTGTATAGACATATCTGCAGAGAGAACTGTTTAGATATCTGAAACGGAATCTTCACTTGAATCCAACGGGTCATCTGGCACACGTACTGCGCCCGTTCCCTGCGGCACTTCCCCGCGGCGCATCATCCCCCTAGAAAAATCTACACCACGTTCCTCGGCAATTTCTGGCAACGTCTTACCGGCTTCCATCTCAGCCTGAAGCTCAGTGAGCGTCATGCCAAACTGTTCCGCCATATTTTGCAAACGCTCAGTATCCATGATGCCCCGCCCCAAAGCATTCGTATCGCCCTGCAAAAATTGCCCTCTCTGCTCCGCCTCGCTTGCGGGCGAACTGGTGAAAACCGATTTCAGACTGACAAAAAGCAGGAGCATAATGACACCAGTCGCCAATCCAGTCAGATAGGAACGAAGGTGAATATGTCGCATGTACAAGAGGGGAAAAAGAGAAAAAAATACGATGGAAAAGCGTGTCTGGTATTGGTAGTACGCAATCGACAGGAATATGTTTTCATATATTTTCTGGATTCCTATCCGCTACACTGCCGCAATGAGCAAGCTCAAGCTCGATCTCCACGAAATCTTCCGCAACGGAAAAGCAATTTCCCAGGAACTTGGACGTATCATTGACGAAGCCAACGAGAAACACATCAAAATGGTAGAGATTATTCCCGGCAAAGGAAGCGGCCAACTCAAACGGCGAGTCATCCGTTTCCTGAACGAACCATACATTCGGAATAGATACCACCGATTCGAGGTGGATGAGAAGAATCATGGCAGAATCTTCGTGCACTTCCGGCATTAATCCCGGTACACCGTTGACTGTACGACCGTTTTGCCAATATCCACCCAGCCGAATGTTGTAATTTCGTCATCCCATTCAACTGCACCGGGTATATCGCGATTGCCTGTCTGCTGCAAAGAGACCTGCACAGTAGATGTGCCCTGCGTTATGCGCGGATTCGTAATGAAGCCGCGTAACGCCAAATCAATGGATTCCCCTTGCGGTATGGATGTTTCCACCTGTCCGGATGCCAGATCGCTGCATGTCACCAGAATTTGCCCCGTTGTCGCACTCTGGGAACACACGGCTGTCACAGTGTTATTCGCCGTGTTATACAGCGCAAAACTGCCACCCAAGAACTGCACATTGGTCGCATTGACCGTGAAACGGAGAGTCTGGATAGTGGCAACGTTGCGACCACCTTGCACATTGGCATTCTCTGCAGCCGTAAAACGGAACATACCGATTGCGCGCGTGCCCGTAGGTACCGAGGACTGATCGGGATCCTGATTGATGTTTTCTATGCTGCGTATTTTTGCCAGTACCACATCATGAACGGGTCCTTCTATATCCTGGCCCATTGCAGCGGTATTCACACCAACGAACACTTCCCCTTCTGCGATGTCATCATCGTCGTTCACTGCAAGCGTCTCCTGGGATCCTTCTCCCCTGGCAGTCACTGGACGCTCCGCGCCTGCAGTCTCAATGCGTATCTGCGCCGTCGCTCCGCTCACAACCCCTGCCTGGTCGGACTTTACAACACCGCGAATACTGTAGGTTTTCTCTGTATCCTTCGGAACGAGTATAGATGTCCCGGCGCAGAACTTGTCCGGCATTTGTACTGAGCACGATGTGCCCCATGCGGTCTCGGAGGGGAACGCTGCGCCGTCTTCGTAGATCAATAATTGACTGAACACGCTGTCGGGTGCCTGGAATGCTATATTGCGCACTTCGATATCCTCTCCATCCGCACGGAAGGTAATGCGCAATAGATCGCTACTGGTCTGGCCCCCCACCATCTGCGTACTCGCGGAAGGCACCATACTCTGGTACACGAATAGATTGCCTCTACCAATAATATCGAAATGCGGCTGTTCTATGGTATTCACCGCGATCCAGCATATGGATTCTTCATAACACCCGGCACCGTTGAGATCCACTCCCGTCACCTCGCGGCCATCCTGCAGTCCTACCCCCTGTATAAAACGCGGGTCCCCCGTCGCAAACACGATTTGGAATGCGCCGGAAGGAACGACTGCAGCAATGGATGCTCTCACCTCGAAACGCACGGCGAACCCCTCCGGCACCGCAGCATTCACGCCACTAAAAATAATGCTTTCTCCGCTAACCTGCCCTGTCGTCCACTGCGTATCTACGATACCGTCGCCATCGTTGTCAAAAAAGAGCCGGTAATCATGGGCATGCCGCACGCTGCCCGTCGCCGCCGTAAAGATCAACGTGTTGATGCCCACATCCTGCCTGCCTGCAATGGCGTCAAAAGCAAAGAGTGTTATGTCCTCGGCACCCGGTGTAAGCGCCGTTACGGCAGCAGGTCGCTGTTCGATGCGCAACGCTCCATGGTATACCGCCGTACCGCTCCCGGGATCCTGCGCAGGCACAGTCACCGGATCCTCCGACGCGGGATCGTCTGTGGGATCCTCCGGTTCTGTCTCGGGAATCCACACCTGCCGTATCGGTTCATTCATGGCGACGATCAGATATGCCATGTCGCTGCGCGTGAGCTCGTGGCCGGCATTGCGAGGAAAGTACTGAAACAACCCTCGCTCCGCGGCCACCTCAAAGTACGGCACGTACCAAAATTCCGGCGCGTACACATCTGGCGGCACGGGGATCTGCCAGGCTTCTATGGCGATTTTCAGCCCTTCTGCCAGATTCACTGTCCTC
>JAAYXY010000074.1 GCA_012515645.1 Candidatus Peribacteria bacterium
TGTGCACACGACGTGCAGGAATATTAATGCCCCTCCCCTGCCGCGCTTTACGATACGCGCGTTCACCGCCGACGTGCACAGCAGAGTGCGCCGGCGGCACCTGGTCTATCTCCCCCATGAAATGCGTGCGTATCAACTCCTGCACCTGTGACTGCGTCGGCACAATCCACCCCGGTTTTGGGGCATGCTCCTCAAGAACACCTTCGCGATCATATGTGGAACTGGTAGCACCCAGACGGATCGTAGCGTCATACGCTTTTGGAAGATCGTGAAAACATTCAACAACCTTGAGCGCTTTGGCACCCACCGCGAGCACCAGCAAACCCGACGCGGCAGGATCCAATGTGCCCAAATGCCCAACTTTCCGCTCGTGCAGCACACGCCGCACAGCAGAAACGATGTCGTGGCTTGTGGGGCCTTCAGGCTTGTCGACGAGCAGGAAACCATGCTTCATGGCAGCAGCGTAGCAAGAGACACAGAAGCATGGAATGAAAGTATTCCCTATTCCCTATATTCCACGCTACGATACGTACCACTATGGATATAACCCTCAGCTGGGATCTCTTCGTCATTGTATTCTTCGGCCTGGTGATGAGTTACAGCTTCATCATCGGCAAAGACGAATCGGTCAAGGTCATCATATTCACCTACGTCGCAATGGTAGCGGCACAAGCGGCGGGCAATCTGCTCACCAGAGCAACACAACAGAGCCAGCTTTTCCTGGAATCTTTTGGAATCGGCGTAACAAGCGCGGGCCTGGACATCACCAAACTCATCATATTCATCGCCACGATCGTCCTGCTTTCCATTTGGGGCGGATTCGAGGTTTCGTATGGCAATGATACAAGCGGTGCAGTCACGACCGTGCTCACCGGCGTATTCGGATTCGCCACGGCAGGACTTCTGCTCGTCGCCCTGCTCACCTTTATAGCCGGCAAACCCATCGTAGACAGCACACTCATGGCAGCACCTGCCATTGCACCCATGCTCAACCAGAGCAAACTCATGCAACATATGCTCGCATACCAAGACCTGTGGTTCTGCCTCCCTGCTGCACTACTGGTAACAGTCGGCGTTTTATGGCGAGAATGAGCGGAAAAAGAGGAAATATGTATACAAGAAAACTTTTAGAAAAAATATGCAATACCCAATCCGCCCCGCAGGATGTTCTGCGCTTGCGCAAAGCAGGAGAGAAGCATAAGAATACCAAGTGAATCTTCCACTCCATACCTATGAAAACTCTCCTCCCTCGCCTCTTCCGCCGCAGCACCGAAGCAGTGATGCTCACGGCAATCGGAGTACAACATGTGCTAGCTGCAGATATCGGCGATGTCCCTGAAACAGGAGGCCCCGGCGACTTGGCTGGCGCCGTCCAGTCCGTCATTAACTTCATCATGCTGCTGCTCGGCAGCATCGCGGTACTCGTCATCGTCATCGCCGGCGTACGCATGATCGTAGGCGGCGGCGACGAAGGCGAACGCTCCAAAGCACGGGACGCCATCATCTACGCCGTGGTAGGTCTCATTATCGTTCTCATTGCCAGCGCCATCGTCAACTTTGTCGCCAACAATATGGGAAGCTGAGAAGAAATAAGAAAACGCCAATCTTGAGGAAAACAAAGCCCTTCGGTACCGAGGGGCTTTTTACTAGCCCGCATCGGGCAATTGTTTGAGGATTTTGAGAGGCGATGTTGCTTCCGCCACCTCCTCCTGCACAGTAACCGGCCGCTCCGGATTGCACACAATAATAGCGTCCCTGCGAATTTCAACGATATCTGCAACAGGCACAGGACGCTGCCATCGCCAGAAACGGCGTGGAAAAAGCCACTGGCACCTCATGCTTTTGGTATCGAACTGTACATCGCGGCAGCGGCCGAGAGCCAAGCCATCCTCCGTACGAATACGCTGACCGAGTACCAAGCGTTCATCCTCCAGAAGCGGCTGCAGGCGTATGCGCTCCTGCGCGGGAAAAACCGCATCTGGATCGTGCACATGCACCTCCTGCCCCCAACGCACAATATCAATAGATGCAAGGAACGGGTTCCCCTCTCCTGCAGAGGCATGAACAAAAAATCCCTCCACCACTCCGGTATCAGGATGGATGAGAATGCCTGCTATCGTGCCGAGCAGGGTATGCGTGCTATCGCAGAGAATCGGCGTGCCGCGAGCTGTGGAGAATCGGAGCTGCATCTGATACAATGATAGTACACACATGCAATTATTTGCAGGGACATCTCATCCGGCACTCGCACAGAATCTCGCGGAGGAACTGGGCGTGACTCTGGGCAAGCTAGAACTCAAGCAGTTCAGCTGCGGCGAGCAGTACGTGAAATTCGGGGAAAGCATCCGCGGCAAGAACGTGTACATCCTTCAGACAGCCACACGCGAACCGGACAAAGACCTCATGCAGCTCTTCCTGATCTGTCAGGCAGCAAAACTCAGTTTTGCTGCATCGGTACACGTCGTCATGCCGCATTTCCCCTACGCACGGCAGGACCGCGTAGCCGAGCCGCGTGAACCGATCTCTGCCAAACTCGTCGCACATCTGCTAGAAGAGACTGGAGCAAACCACCTGATGACACTGGATCTGCACTCCAGCCAAATCCAGGGATTCTTCTCTATTCCCGTGGATTCCCTGGATGCACGATCAGTGCTCGTGCGGTACTTCCGCGAAAAGAAACTGCAGAATCCCGTGATTGTCTCACCGGACGTCGGGGGCGCCAAACGTGCAAAGAAGTTCGCGGATTCCCTTGGCGCGGAATTGGCAATTATGCACAAAACGCGCCCGCAGCACCAAAAATCGGAAGTGGTGGAAGTAGTGGGAAACATCGAAGGACGAACGTGTATCATCATCGATGACATGATCGATACGGCAGGCAGCCTGTGTGCTGCAACACAGGCGCTGGCGGCGCGCGGCGCGCTGCCGGATGTCTACGCCGCAGCCACGCACGCCATTTTTTCCGGCAATGCGCAACGGAATATCGCCGAAGCCGGTCTGGCGGAAATTGTCGTAACGGACACGATTCCCCTAAGTCAGAACATCCCGAATGTCACCGTACTACCCATTGCCCCTCTGCTCGCCGAAGTGATCAAACACATTGAACTGGGACAAAGTGTAACGGAGATTTACGAACAATAAATCAATCATGCGCCGCAAACGCCAGGCAAAAGCGCCGAATGCGCTTGCGCCCTTTCACAGAGGCAACGTATCGTACGCGGGTCGGGCGATTAGCTCAGCTGGTTAGAGCGCGACACTGATAATGTCGAGGTCGGAGGTTCAAGTCCTCCATCGCCCACCATATATACAAAACAAGCTATATGTGATAAAATCAACTTATGGATATTTTGGAGAAACTGCAAAAAGGTTTGGAGGATGGGTGTAGAAAATTGCACAAGGGAGAAAGTGTACAGATGGCTATGAGTCCGCAAGTAGATGCTAATGCTATTCAGGCTATCAGAGGTGTTGTTGAAAAATTGTACAGAGATATGTTCCAAGAAGAACTACAAATTGAAGAAATGCGAAGAGATGAATATGGAGTGTTGCACATATCTGTCGCAAAAAACCGAGAAGCGTGCTAACCCCTCGATGCCCTCATGAGTCACATGGATTCTTTTGGGCTTCTTCAATTTCACTCCTTCACATACACTTTCTCGCACCCCTTACGATAGCTACCATACCGTGTTACGATGGCGTACGCACTCTCCACCTTTGCCTTATGAAACGCTTCCTTACACTCACATGGCTCGCCCGCATTCTGGGCGGCCTGCTCATCGTATCCGGCGTAGTCGGCTTTGGTATCGATGATCTGGTAACCGGCGTGCGCATGAACGTCATCCGCAACCTTCTGCACACATTCGCAGGCATCGCCGGCGCCAGCGTGGATACGGAACGCGAAGCACGCTGGTTCTTCCTGATCACAGGCGGCGTATTCGCCATCGCGGCAATCGGAGGATACATCGTCGTACTCAAAGGGAACTGGCCATACGGCTACTACGTGTACCAATGGGAAAACTACGTCCATGCAGGCATCGCTGCACTGTTTCTCACACTCAGCATGGTCGTACCTGCAACAGCTCCGGCAAAAAAGAAAGCAGGCGGAAAAAAGAAGTGTTGACGCTCACTCCCCCCGCGCCCACGCAGCGAACGCGTGTAATGTGAGAACATTCGGGTACTGCCTGGATCCCTCCTGCACCTGTGAAACGTTGCCTGTGTCAGGATGGTATAGGAACGTGAACGTGCGATCGGTATTGGAACCGCTGAAGACAAGACGGGTAACACGCACAGTGCCATCGGGGAGCAACATGGCATCGGTTTCTGTGGTAACCAGCGCCCCTGCATCCGCCATGATCTGCAGTACGCGCTCTTTCGTCATGGGATCTTCCTGAAAGAGCGCAACCTGTTCGACGCTAGAACGTTCTTCCATCCGCGGCACTGCAGTCTCTTCTTGCGGAACGAAGACTGGCAGCGGCGTATCGGATGACGTCCGCAACGACTGAACGGATGATGCAAGGTCGTCAGGCAGGGGGCAGGAATCCGCCAAGAGCATGAGCTCCGCAGACCAGCGCGATGCCCGCTCGGGGTACCCCTGGTTTTGCAAAGAGCGCACAGCGTGCACGGCAACATCGATCACTGCAATGCCAGCAGGCTCGTCATTGCGCAGCAACGCCAGAACAGTGCCATGCCAACGAGCAACGGCAGGGGCAGCCACGGGAACGGGAGCCGTATCATTCCCCGGCAACGTGAGCAGGCTTAAAAAGCGGTGCTCTGTGCTTTCGGGAACATCCGCGAACGTCCATGTAAGTGAACGGTAGTCTTCGTGCACAGAAAGCAATATCCACAGATCAGGGTCAGCAGCGGCCAACGCTTCGACCAATGGTGTCGCAACAGCTGCTGAGTCAGCCTGCGCCAACAGGAGCGCTAGGTGCGCCTGAAGAGACCTATCCCAAGACAGGGTATCCGCTGGCAGAGCTGCAACTGCGTCCCTTGCCATCTGCCCATCACTGCGAAGAACAGCATCGGCAATGGATGCAACGAGTGCAGCCAGGCTGCTTTGTTCCGCACGCACAGCGGCGGCAGGGAGCAGAAATGCATGGAGCGCCTGCGGCACTGTGAAAAGCGCTATGGCAGGCGAAGCAGCCTGTGCGTGCACAGCCTCTGCACTCTGTACCTGTGAGAGAGCCTTGCGCTGGAATGGAGCGGGGATAGGGGCAAGGTGCCGCACAGATAACCAGTGTTCCGCACCTGCCTCCCATGGAAGAAGCACGGTACTGTTCATGTTCATTTGCCACTGCGTGCCGGTCGGCAGTAATTGCCTGCCCGTACCAACCAAAACAGCGACGGGCGATGTAAGAGCTGCAACAGAGAGTGTGTCGCCAAAATGGCTAACGTGCATCGCACCGTTCATACCCAATACCTCGGTCGAATCATCAATACGAACACGCAATAAGCCCTCACCGGTCATAAGTGTACTGCCATGCACCAACGACACGCTGGAATCTGTGACAAGAAGCTGCGCACCATCCTCTGGCAACACCTGCATACCATCACGCGTCACAAACGGCGCATCGGAAGAGCCAACCGTCGCCAGCGCCGCCTGCAGCGGCGCACCGGAGAAGAGCCCAGGCAGGAGCATCATACACGCCAATACCGGCAGAAAGAGAAAATGACGATGGCGAAACCGAAGAGATTGCATATGTGTTTTCCTCATAGGATAGCAGAATTCCCTATATTTGGAAACTGGCGATACACCAAAAATAGTACATAAACATCTGTCTCAAAAACCGCGATCATAGCTCAAAGTTCTCTTGGCATGCTACCCTTGCCACATGATCATTCTGGGCATTGATCCGGGTATCGCAACCGTAGGCATCGGCGTGGTAGACGCAACAGAAAAACACGCATTACGCGCAGTGGACTGGTGCACATTGCAGACCAAAGCAAATCTGCCAATAGGTACACGGCTCTGTGAACTGGCGCAGGATATGTGCACCATCTTGACGGAGCACAAACCGGATTTGGCAGTCATGGAACGCATCTACTTTGCAAACAATGCCCAGAGCGCCATCGATGTAGCGCAGGCGCGCGGCGTGCTGCTACAGGCGGTCGCAGCAACGGGAATCCCCGTCCTGGAAGCAACGCCACTTCAACTCAAGGCCGCCATTACCGGCGACGGGCAGGCGGATAAGCGGCAAGTACAGGATATGTTGGTGCGCATCCTGCATCTCCAGGAAATACCCACACCGGACGATGCAGCTGATGCACTGGCACTGGCGGTATACGGAACACTGGCACATATGCCACAAATATAGCCTCCATTCACTATTCCTGCCGCACATTGCCCTGATCTACACGCCACACCTGCGCACCGTGCAGTTGCGCCGGAACATGCGTGGATGTGAGCAGCACTTGCATGCCGGAAAGACGCGCGAGGAGCGCAGACTGGTGCGCATCGTCGAGTTCGGAGAAGACATCATCGAGGAGAACAACAGGATTACCCCCTTTGTGCCGATCCAAAAAAGACACTTGCAAAAATATGAGGGAAAGCAATGCGGCTCGGTTCTGACCACGTGATGCAAAAGAAGGAAACGGGCGTTCAGACGCAGAGAGTTGCCAATCTTCCCGATGTGGTCCTATGCTCGTAGCCTGCAGCAGAATATCGCGCTGTCGCCTTTCCTGAAGCAAGTGTACCGTTTCTTCCGAGAGCGCATCCAAACCCTGCGCAATGCCGTGACGGCGATACGCCAGTGTCGCATCGGGCATCTGTTCACCCAATGACGCCAGAGCATCAACAAGATCCTCCTGCAGTTCCTCCATGAGTCCCAAACGGGCATGTGTCACGCGCGCCGCCTGCGCGGCGTACTGAGCATCCCATACAGCAAGTTCTTCCGGCTGGGCTTCATCGGCATTCACACGCCGCAGCAGCGTATTACGTTGTTTTAAAAGTTTTTGAAATTGCAGCAGGCTGCGAAAATATTCCGGTGATACCTGGCAGAGCAAGCGATCGAGAAACGCACGACGCACCTGCGGCGCCCCGCGGAAGAGATCTAAATCCTGCGGCAGAAACTGCACAATGGGGAGAGAGCCGACCATCGTGCTCACCGGAACGGAAACATCGTTACGAAAACACGCCTTGCGCCGGCGCGGAGTGCTCTGCAACGCACATTCCAATGTGACGTCCTCATCATCGCCAAGATGCGCTATACCGCGGATACGACAGAAATCCGACCCCCAACGTATTAGATGCGCATCGTCCGAACCCTGGAATGACTTCGTATAAGCCAACACACCAATTGCTTCCAAGACATTCGTTTTACCGGCAGCATTGGGACCGTAGAACACATGTACATCCCGCGCAGCATCCAAACGGATATCCAGTGACGGATACGAACGGAAGTGCTCGAGTGAAAGGGAGAGGAGCCGCACAGACATAGCATATCAGGGCGCGCTCAATCGAGCAGCGCCCTCCCTTCTTCCACAACCTGCTGGACAACGGCTAAATACTCCTGCCGTCGGATGTATTGGTGTAACTGCACAGGATCTACCCACAGGTACCGATCAATTTCCCTGTGGTCCACCTGCACTGTTTCGCCCCGAGGCAGACGTGCAAGAATGAAACGCAAACGCTGACCGCACACATTGTCCGGGCGAAAACGCCGGTACGATGCAGGAAAATCATACTGATACACTACGGAGCTTTCGCCTAAAACCTCCGCCGATATGCCAGCTTCTTCACGGAGTTCCCTGAGTGCTGCCTGCTCCAGCGTTTCCCCTGCTTCCTGCCCACCCTGCGGCAACTGCCAAGAATCCCGTTTGCGGGGCTTATGCAGAAGCAGAACTTCAATACGGGTCCCTGATCGCCGCAAAACGAGAATCGAAGCACATAACCGATAAACCTCCTGCTGCAGCATCGGGCAAACTATACAGGATCACGAGAAGGGATTCCCAGACTTTATTTGGAATGCCGCTCCTCTTTAAGCTTTACACCAACGCGCTTCCTGCATTTACCACAAAACTTCTCTGGCGAGAAATCCTTCCATGCCACACCTTTTGCATTTTGCTTATGCAAACGGACGGTCCCTATGCGGGTCTTGCAATCGGTACAAGAAACGGTGAAAACAGTGCGCTTACCACGTGGCATAGGGAAAGCATAGACGAGCCCCGATACAGCGCAAGCAAAATGCGAGCTGAATATATACACAATTACCCTCCACTCATCGAACCTTCAACAGAGCGAGACTGCAAATACGCAAAAGCGCTGTTCGCCGCAATCGCGCCTTCGCCGGCAGCCGTGGTGAATTGGGCGAAGTGATTGCTGCCGTTGCTCACATCTCCGGCACCAAAAACTCCCTCCAGAGATGTGCGCATCCCCGCATCAACGCGGAGAAATGCGCGCTCATCCAGCACGCAACCCATATCTTTGGCAAGATCAGTCGCCGGCACGGATCCGACTTCGATGAAGACCCCTGCCACAGGAATCTCCTGTGCACCGTTCCATTCTTTGTCCAGCCGAACGGCACGCACAGCCTGCTCCCCAACAATCTCCACCACGGTACGCTCCAGAACGAATTCCACATTCTTCTTCCTGCGCACTTCATCCACCCAATACGGCTCTGCACGGAATTCGCCGCGGCGATGGATCAGGTACACCTTGTTGGCCACCTGTGCCGTAATGGCAGCACCTTCTACGGCACTGTCGCCTCCACCGATCACCGCGACGTCCTTACCGCGATAGAAAAACGCATCGCACGTAGCGCAGTACGTGACACCTTTACCGGAAAACTCCTCTTCGCCGGGCACGCCCAAATGCCGCTTATACGATCCCATGGCGAAAATAACCGACCTACCCTGCACCGTACCGCCGCCATCCAGATGCAGTACGAACGTACCATCGGGAACGCGTTCCACAGATTTCACATGGGAAAGCCGATGGCTCACAGCATCCCCAAAACTCAGGGCATGCTGCCTGAATCGCTCCATGAGATCCGGTCCTTTAACATCAATATCACCGGGCCAGTTACCCACTTCCACAGCAGTCATGCCCATGCCCCCCTCTTCCGCACCAACGATAAAAACAGATAGCTTGTAACGGGCTGCATAAATCGCCGCAGTATAACCGGCTGCACCAAGGCCAATAATCAAAACATCGTACATAATTGCACTTCAATAGTACTGAATTTATGCAGCCATGAACAGAAAATATACACGAAGGCGTACTTAGCCTGCCACATGCATGCATTGTGCATCCTGCAACAAGCATACTGCAAAAAATCCTTTCCAACCGCTCCCCATGAAAGCAAAAGCACTTGCACCAGACTGCTGGTTTGGCACCCACACACTCGCATATCCCTGTACCATCACGCAGGTGGGAATGCGCACCGCATGTGAGACACCCTGGGAACATGCGTCTGAAACGGAACGTACACTGAAAACAGGAACCGTGATCAGTATTGCATCCGCGACACGGGATCATATCTATCTGATCATAGAAGGTGCACAACGCGAACAGATCATCATCCCAAAAAATGAACTGGGCCACCTGATCGTCCAAACACACGAGGCCGCATAGTGAGAAGCGAGTCGAATGGCCATACAGGTTCCAAGACATCATACTTGGTTATCATGGAGGTAGAAATGGTTTCGGTAAGAGCAATAGAACAGATAGAACGATTTTCTATCACGCAATAAACGACCCACACCAAGGAAAATTGATCGAATGCGAATATTTCATTGACAGAAGTCTCTCTCTCTCTGTCACTATCATAAACCTCATGTACATGTCGTATATGAGGATCGTTCCTTTAACTGGAGGTTTTGCGATGTCCGTTCCGTGGCAGGCCATGAACAAGATTCGGTCCAAGGTGCGCGAAGTTGTCGGACGTGACAACGTCGATGAGAGCTTCTTCACCTACGACCGGAGCACTGGCCAGATCGTGTCGAACAAGAAGATCGACGGCTATCACTTCATCTTCGACACGGACGGCAACCTCATCAAGCAGCACCGCGACTAAGGTTGGTACTGCTGGAACATCTGGAGCGGCAGCCTTGTGGTTGCCGCTCCTCTCTTCTAAAATTTGCTTGTCATGTCCATTTCCAATCAAGACATCTTAGGCAAAATTTCTACAGACTATCATAATATTTTTGCAGATGGCTCTGCCATCCAAGAAATTCAGGAATTAATACAGTCTCTCGAACGTGGTGCTCCCATACTTGGTGTATTGGAAAATGCTCGTGGTTCATTTTCTACTATCTTCGTGCCTTTTCATGCCGGAACGATTACAGCCGATGGTACCCAGCTGCGGCAGTTGGATTTACCAACTTCTTGTCTAGAGTTTATGGAAAGATGTGCACGAATCGAATCGTTGACTGATGAAATGCCTTCAAAGGAAATTGAACCAGGTGAAGATACTCGAAAGCAATTATTGCTCGCTCTCCGTGACTTTCTTGAACATTTTCCTTCTGAAGAAGAGGTGATGTTATGGAAGAAGAAATAAAAATATGAGGTATTAAACACCGTTGGTGCCGAAGGAGGGACTTGAACCCTCACAGGATTACTCCTACACGATTTTGAGTCGTGCGCGCCTGCCTGCTGGCAGGCAGGTCTACCAATTCCGCAATGCAAATAACGTTCTGATCCATTCTTTTCCACATCCTGACTTCAAGTACTTCTCTCTAGAGCGTGCATCTTGTCTGGTCTTAAACTTTTCTACTAACACAA
>JAAYXY010000001.1 GCA_012515645.1 Candidatus Peribacteria bacterium
CAATGCGTAAATTCAGCCCACGCTACCTTCCATCTCCAGCTCGATGAGCCGGTTCATTTCCACTGCATATTCGAGCGGCAGCAGCCGCACGATCGGTTCAATGAATCCGTTCACAATCATGGCTTTTGCCTCTTCTTCGCTTAGCCCGCGGGACATGAGGTAGAAGATGTCTGCAATAGATAGTTTTCCCACTGTCGCTTCGTGTGCCACGGTGACATCGTTGTTGCGGACACGGATGTCCGGAACGGTTTCTGTGCGGCTGTGTTCGTCCAGTAGAAGCGAGTCGCATTCGATGCTGGCGGTGCAGTTGTGTGCATGCGGTGCTACCGTCAGTGTTCCGCGATACACACATGTGCCGTTTGCTTTGCTGATGGATTTATTTACGATTTTGCTGCTCGTATGTGGTGCCATGTGCATCACTTTGGCGCCTGTGTCCTGCCATTGCCCCGCGTTGGCGAATGCCAGCCCCAGATGGTCGCAGCGTGCTCCTTCCCCCGCCAGCACCGAGCAGGGGTACAGCATGGTGACGCCGGAACCCATGTTTCCTCCCACCCATTCCATAGTGCCGTTTTTTTGGACGATGGCTCGTTTGGTGTTGAGGTTGTACGTATCGCGACTCCAGTTTTCCACTGAGGAGTACCTGCACGTTGCGCTCGGTCCTACAAAAATTTCTACGCATCCGGCATGCAGTGCCTGGCTTCCGTACTTGGGTGCGCTGCATCCCTCGATGTAGTGCACGCGTGCTCCTTCCTCTACCACGATGAGTGTGTGCTCAAACTGTCCCATATTTTTTGCATTCATGCGGAAATACGCCTGTAGGGGTTCTTCTATGTGCACGCCGGCCGGTACGTACAGAAATGTTCCGCCGGACCATACAGCGCCGTGTAGCGCGGCAAACTTGTGGTCCGTGGCCGGCACACATTGCATGAAGTGCGCACGGACGATGTCCGGATGCAACTGCAGAGCATCATCCATATCCAGGAATATCACGCCCATCTTTTTCCATTTTTCCTTAAGTCGGTGATAGATCACGTCGCTTTCGTACTGTGCTCCCACGCCTGCCAGGGCTCTGCGTTCCGCTTCCGGGATGCCCAGACGCTCGTACACGCGGCGGATTTCTTCCGGCACCTCCTGCCAGTCATCCGTTTCCTCTGCCCCGTGCCGTGCGTAGTAGATGATATTTGCGAAGTCGAGATGCATCAGATCCGGTCCCCATGCCGGCAGGGGCATTTTCCAGAATGATTGTAGTGACGAAAGTCGGTGTTCCAGCATCCATGTTGGTTCCTGTTTCTCGGCACTCATGCGTCGTACGACTTCTTCATCCACGCCACGTTTGGCGTTCTGTGCATACGGAGCGGGATTCGCTTCATCAAGCATGAATCGATTCGTTCCGGAGTCGGAGGATGCGGATGGATGAGCAATCATGGTGAAGTCCTAGTATATGCGCTCCTGTTGCCAAAATCCCGTTCTATGCTCAATTTCCTTACTCAACTTCCATTTGACTCTCTTGAGCAGGCTTTGGTACCGTTCCGCACTTTCCCCATTGCGTTTCACGTGATGCGGCGGGTTCCTCTTTGTTCGTTTCCACCTGTTTCCATGCCCCTCTCTCCCACACTGCATCGCATGCTTGCGGATCCTTCTCCCCAAGAACGGGATTTACTCGCAGTGGAGTTAGACGAAGACGATGCGGAGCACGGTATTGTCCAGGCATCATTTCTCAATACGCTCACCGGCGATCTGGAAGCGCGTATCGTGAAGGTGAACAAGAATACCGATCAGAGGCTCATCATTGTCACGCAAGATAAGGTGCTTCTGTGCCTCAAGCGCAATTTGGCCAGGCTTGGCAGAAAAGAATGGATTGCACCACTCTCTACAGCGAGTACGATCCTCATTTCCCTCATTACGGCAGATTTCCGTTACGCGTTGGGTCTGGGATCCGCCGAATGGCGGGCGATTTTCATTGTTTCCGGCTTCCTTTCCGTTTTTTGGCTTGGGCATGCTCTTTACAAAGCATTCCATGCCAGAACGTATCAGGAGGTTGTGCGGGATATCGTCTACGACCTTTCGGCACGCAAGCGGTATTTGGATTTGCGTTCCTAATTATGGTAATTCGTTTCCTGCGATCTCTGTTTCTCGGAGCGAAGCCGTAACTGTAGCTAAATCTTCTGCTTGCTCCTTGCATGCGGAGAAGAGGATATTCCATTCCTGCAGGAAGACTTCTATCGTATAGAGTTCACAGTATCCTGGGACAGTGTACGCAAATGCCTGTATGTCATTCAGTGCATACGGTGTTGGTTCCTGTAACTCAGCAAGGGGATTCATATCAGATTGTTGCCGGTTTTCAATATCTTGGCGCATTTCTTCTTCTGTTCGCGTCGGCAGGAATGTGATTTGCATCGAATGGGTCCAGGTGCATGTCGATATCTCTCGTGGTGGACCGAACAGGATTCCATCTATCCCATGGAGCTCTTGATACGGTGCCGGCACGTGGATGCCGTACCCCCAGTTGTTGTTGTATGGCAGGTCTACGATGATACCGTGCTTCTCGTCAATATAGGGTACTACTGTATCGGTTTTCACCGCATTCAACGGTCCACATCCGTATTCGGTGCCGCTTCCACTGAGCATTTCGTGGCACGCAGACAAGCGTTCCAGTGTTTCTGTGAGTGTCGTTTGTATTTCTTCCCGTTCTTGTATTGCTGCCAATGTCAATATTGTCTGTTGGTTCTGTTGCCAGCGGTATACCAATGCCGCGGCGAGCATGGCGCTCATGCCGGCGAGTACGATTGTGGCGAGTATCGTGCGCATTGTGTGCATGGTACCATTTGTTCGTATGAAATTGCACAAGGAACGGCATGCACAGCGCTCTTCCTTCATTTGCAGCAGCAGGCAGGTTGTAGAGGCGTCTTTGGCGACTGTTCACGGCATACGTTCCTGTTTGCAACAACATCTACAGAGCGGTCATGCTCTGCAGATGCCTCAAGCCATGTACATTGCCGGTCGCATTGAGGAGTTGCGTTATCTCACAAAGCAGTTGCACAGGCGCGGTGATGTTGAGAGGACACGTTCCCTCGTGCGTATCCGGCACATGCTGCGCAATCGTTTATTGCGCCTCATGGCTTTAGAGGGGATCGATGCGACTGTTACCGCAGTTCGTAGCTGAGGGTCACCGTTACGTTGACTTCCTGTTCCCCCGTGGGAACGGGAAGCGGTACTGCGCCCTGGCTGTCCCCGTTATCTAGCATCATTGCGCGTTCGTACATAACAGGAGGCATGCCACTGCCGCCTTCGGCGTATCCCCGTAAATCACCTACTCTTTTACCGAGTTGCTTGGCGAGCACATCGGCTTTTTCCTGTGCTTGTGCGATGGCATCTTCTCTTGCTTGTGCGCGCAGTTCTTCTGGATCATCAATGGTGAACTGTACTCCGCCAACCTGGTTTGCGCCCGCTGTTGTGGCGGCTGTGAGCACATTGCCGATTTTTGATGTTTCACGTACCCGCACCGAGAGGTTCTGTCTTGCCTCAAATCCCTGATTTGTTCTCTTGCCATCTTCCCAGTCGTATGCCGGTTGCAACGAGAGCTGCTGTGTGGTGATGTCTTTATCTTCGATGCCCTCGGCTTGTATAGCATCAAGAACATGTTGCATATCCTCTGTGAGGATGCGCATTGCTTCTTCTGCCGTTTGTTGGCGTTGAGTTGTGATACCAAAGCTCAGCTCGGCGATGTCGGGGGATGCCATAACTTTGCCTTCGCCTTGTACGGAAATTACGGCTGGACTCATATCTTGCTGTTCCATGTATTTGCCGGTCAGGTATACGCTCCCCGCCAACAGTGTGACGAGAACGGGTACTCCGATGGATCTGTACATCGTATTCATGGTAAAAAGGGGAAAAGATTCGATAAATCATTCTACGAATGAGCAGGGAGAAAGTAACGTATTTACAAGATATCCCGCATGGCACTATGCGGATTCTGTGATGCCGTATCGTTTGTATCCCTCCTTTTCCAGCCTGTCGGCGAGTTCTCTACCACCACTTTCCACGATGCTGCCACGCACCATGACGTGCACGTAATCCGGCTGCACGTATGCGAGCAGACGGGCGTAGTGTGTGATGATCAGGGCTGCGAATTCTGGGCTACGCATTGCATTGATCCCCTCCGCGACGACCTGGAGTGCATCGATGTCGAGTCCGCTGTCGGTTTCATCCATGAGTGCCAGGAGCGGCCGGAGCATCAAAAGCTGCAGCACTTCCGCTTTTTTCTTCTCTCCGCCGCTGAATCCTTCATTCAGCGGTCTTTCCGCCAATGCAGGATCCATGCGCAGTTCACGCATTTTTTCCTGCAGGAGTTTCTGGAAACGGATAGGTGATTTCTGTTTCTTCTCCGGATTTCGTTTTGCCATTTGTGCGTTGTAAGCACGAAACAAGAAGCTGCGCAGTGATACACCTGCCACGGAACGCGGATATTGGAATGCCAGAAAGAGCCCAGTCTGCGCTCGCTCATGCGGCTCCATTGCCAAAAGGTTTTTACCGCAGAATTCTGCAGTTCCCTGTGTGATTGTGTACGCGGGGTGCCCCATGAGGGCGTTTGCCAGTGTGGATTTTCCGGATCCGTTCGGTCCCATAATCGCGTGCACTTCGCCCTTTTGAATGGTGAGCGAGACGCCTTGCACTACTTCTTTGGTGCCGATAGAAACATTCAGATTTTGTATGGAAAGCAATGGGTGCATGGGGAGAGTATTGACTATCTTGTCTTCGGTGGGTGAAAAATACAGGAAAAATCGTATGTCAGGCTATAAATACTCTGCAGTATGTTGCATACTATTTCTATGTCTACAGTAACGTTCCTGATGGATGGCGAAGAGACGGTTATCGAAGCGGAGGCTGGCAAGACCCTTCTGGCTCTTGGGTTGGAACACGGATTACCTATAGAGCATGCCTGCGGGGGCAACGGTTTTTGTACTACATGTCTTTGCACGGTGCACAGCGGGATGGAATACCTCTCTCCCCGTTCTGACCGTGAAGAAAATATGGGAATCGTCGGCGACGATACTCGTTTGGGATGCCAGGCAAAAGTACTAGGCACGGGGGATGTAACGGTGACGGTTGAGAGTTTGTAATTATGCTGCCAATGCGACGAGTTTTGCTTTGATTTCCTCGTCATAGGGTTCCAGCTTGTTGATGCGGCGATATGTTGCTTCAGCGCTATCGATATCTTTGATGTGCATATAGCACTCTGCGAGGAGGCGCAGCAATACAGTGTCGCGCGAGAGGCGGATACTTGCGCGCTCCAGTAGAGGGGCTGCCATGTCGTACTGTCCTGTGGCCATGTAACAGCGCCCCAGCGCGAACGTGCGTTGTGCATGTGATGGATCTTTTTCTAATGCGCGTTCATATGCTGCACATGCCTCCGCATATTTTCCTTGTTTGTAGAGTACGAGGCCAAGGTTGGCATAGCATGCCGCATCCTCGATTTTCATGAGTATTTCTTTGTACAGTGCTTCGGCTTTGGCATCCCTGTCCGTTGTCAGATAGAGTTTGGCGAGTGCTGTTTGTGTGTCATGGGCGCGGGGATCTACCGTGAGTGCACGGATATACAGTTTTTCGGCTTCGTCGTACTTGCCATGCGCCGTCGCCTTTTCCGCTTGTCGTTCTAGGGCACGAACTTCTTGCACCATGTGCATCGTGCGCGCGTTTTTGCGTGGGCGTTCCAGTGGGGTATCAGGCACGGTGTGGCATGCTGTTTCCCCCTTTACTTTACCTGATCGTTCCCGGATGCTGCGTACGAATTTTCGTACGGCGCGATAGCGCATTGCAATGCGCATGGCAAGCAGCGCAGACAAACCAATAAGGGAGCCCATAAGGACTACGATGTACACCATGCAGGTTTAACAGGCGCGCACGAGTGTGCATGCCTATCGTGTTCTGTGCAAGCAGGAAGTCACGATTTCGCTATTTGAGCTTTCGGTGAGGATAATGCAAATCGTTGTATCACCAACTGGCGGTTTGCGTTTGTTTGCAGCCCGCGCGCCAGTTCCTGCAGAGAGTGTGTGTACAGCTGCGCCTGTGACATGTGGCGCAGTGTCAGTGCCAGGTGGAAGAGTAGTTGTTGTGCGTTTTCCGATTGCTCCTGTAGAGGGTGCAGTATTCGAAGTCTTTGGCTGAGGAGTTGCGTATCCCAGTACGCTCGTGCTTGTTCGTGCATTTGCTTATGTATACGCAGGGCATCCGGATTCTGGACAAGTGCTTGCACAGTGCCTGGTGCGCCTTGCGCGATGCGCATGATAAAATGAGCGTCCGTTTCGGATATATCTTTCAGAAGCGGCAACAGGTCGCGATGGGGCAGCCGCAGGAAGCGCAACACGCGGGTACGTGAGAGGACGGTGGGTAACAGAGCGCCCGGTGAGCGTGTTGTGAGCATGAAGACAAGTCCTGCAGGAGGTTCTTCCAGGATTTTGAGGAACGCGTTTGCAGATGCAGGCTGCATACGTTCTATATTACGGATGATGCAGCAGCGGAAGGATCCGGTGCCTGTGTCATGCAGCCGTTCTTGCAGTGCGCGAATATCTTCGATACTTATGGAATCCGTTTTGGCAACGGGTTTTTTTGCTCTGTGTTGTTGTGGCACGTTGGAAGTACGTGCAATAACATTCCAGTCTTCGCAAACGTTACCAATCCACAATTGGTCGAGTATCAGAAGATCGGGGTGTGTAAGCCGTTCACAACGTTTTTGAATATCCGCATGCGCGGATTCCGGTTTTCCGTGCAAAATGAGCTGCAAAGCGAACCATCGGGCAACGGCTGTTTTGCCCAGATGCGGTGCTCCCGTAAAGAGGTACGCATGGGATACATTTCCCGCCGTCAAGTCTTGTTGCAGTTCTGTCGTAATGGCGCGATGACCGACGATCTTGGGTATTTGGGTCATGGGGAGGCATTGTACTCTTTTTGGGCCTTATTCACTTCATTTGCCGCAGCACTTCTTGTATTTCTTGCCACTGCCGCACGGACACATATCGTTGCGCCCGATTTTACTTACTTGTTGTGTTTGTTGAGGTGTACTCATTGCTTTGCTGGCGCCCGTCTTCACAACAATGGGGTTTTCTCCTGTATTTTCCAGATGGCTTCCTGCCCCCGTTTCTGTGAGTTCTGCTGAGATTTGGTCTTCATTGGTCTGCGCATTTTCCAGAGCGTTCTGCGCATTTCGCATGAAGATTTGCGCGGCGAATTGTTCAAAATCCGCCTGAAGCAGCATGCGTACAATGCTCGAATCTATACTGACCAGCAATTGTCGGAAGCGTCGAAATCCCTGGTCTTTGTACTCGATCAATGGATCGCGTTGTGCAAAACCGGAGAATGCCACCTGCTCGCGTAAATGTGCCATGTCGTCGATGTGGTTCATCCAGTGCATGTCGATGGAACGCAATGTGACAATGTGTTCTGCTCGTTGCACGATGGAGGATTCCTGGTTTTTACATTTTTCCTCGTAAAATGTCACCACGAGTTCTTCCAGGAATTCCTGCACCTTCTCGGATTCCTGGAATGTGCGAATGCGCTCCGTTGTCACTGTGTCGGCGAATGACGGGTGGAGTGCTGCCATCGTTTCTGCAATTTCGGCGGCATTCCACTGTTCCGGGTCATCGTTTCCTGCGTGTGCTTGCACCAGTGCTGCGATTTCTCTGCGCATTGCTTCCAGGATGTCTTGGTGCAGGGGTTTTTCTTCGGCGCTCTGGCTGTTTTCTTCTGTGGCTGCGATCCGTTCCAGTATTTTTTTGCGGCGCGTGTACATGATTTCACGATGTTTATTCATTACGTCGTCGCACTGCACCACATGTTTTCGGATATCAAAATTCCTGCCTTCGACACGTTTTTGTGCGCTTTCGATGCTTCGCGATACGATGCGGTTTTCCAGTGGTTGATCCTCCGGGACATTCAGGCGTTCCATCATGTTTTTCAGTCTGTCTCCGCCGAAAAGCCGCATGAGTTCGTCTTCCATGGAAACGAAGAAGCGACTTTCTCCTGGGTCTCCCTGGCGGCCGGCGCGACCACGCAACTGGTTGTCAATGCGTCGCGCCTCATGGCGCTCTGTTCCCAGAATGCAGAGACCGCCTAGTTCAGCGACACCTTCTCCTAATTTAATATCGGTACCGCGAC
>JAAYXY010000075.1 GCA_012515645.1 Candidatus Peribacteria bacterium
CTGCTCATAGTTTCCGCTTTATTCCTCACATTTTCTCGCTCTGCGTGGGTGGCGCTTTTGTGTGTTGTCATCGCCATTGCAAGTCGTCGGACTCAGCCGACAGTCATGCGTCGTTTGCTATTGCGGATCATGGGCATGTTCGGATTGCTGTTTCTTGCTGTACTCCTTTTGCAGCCGTTGTCTGTTGTGCGTATGGCATCGTCCCGCGATCATATTCTGCGACCAATCGCGGCAATTCGTTCGATTGTTGCCCATCCCTGGGGTTTGGGCTTGGGGACGGCTGGTCCGGCAAGCAATCGTACAAGCGATGTGTGCGTATTTCTTCCTGTTGGTGGCGATGCATCGTGGGCGGAGGGGCATCCTGAGCTTTGTGTCTTCCTGGGTGAGGAGCAGGTGCTTCCGATTGATCGCGAGTGCCGGTGCCCCTTTTTGCCTGAGAACTGGTACCTGCAAATCGGTTTAGAATCCGGAATCGTGGGTATGTTGATTTTTCTCATAATCATTTTCCTGGTGCTTCTTCGTCTTTCCGGTACAGAAACAGCATGGGGGACTGCTATTTTTGGCGCATGCATTGGTGTCAGTGTTGCAGCAATGTTTCTGCATGCGTGGGAAGATAGTGCAACCGCTTACACGATCTGGATTTTAGTTGCTACGGTGCTCATACCACGCATTCGTTCCTATGCAGCTGGTGGCACTGCATTGTCGTGAGGTGCGTTTGGCGACTTGTTGGATGTATCTTTGTCGCCATTTTGCCGTTGCAGTGCTGCATGCGCCTGTTGCACTCGTGCGTGAATTTGCGCAAATGATCTGATGAGATTCGTCTCTTCTGTCGTTTCGGGTTCACGGTCATGCATTGCACGGAACTTTTTTGTGAGTATTTCTGTGATGATGCTTGCTTGTTCTACATTGTTCACATCTGCGACGCCGACGTGTTCCAGCATTGTTCTTACAGTCTGCATCATAGTCTCGAGTTTTGCTGAAGCTGCTTCAGGGTCTCTCTCATGGAGAGCGCATAACTTCCCAAAATCCGTTGAGCGTTTGATCAGAGCGTTCTCTGTCCATTCCATAGGTTGCATACCCATGTGCGCATTGTAAGTCGTATGTTTGGCATGTCAATGTTTCTGTACAGAGCTGCGTTTTACCTCTGTGTTCGTTATGCTGTGTCCATGCAGCACCCACGAGGCATCGTCATTCTCGATTTCGGAGGACAATATGCGCACTTAATTGCAAGCCGAATCCGGCGCATGGGTGCCTATGCGGAGATTCTGCCGCCGGAAACACCGCTTGCAGCTTTGCGCGGTGCCGCAGGTATCATCCTCTCTGGCGGGCCGCAGAGTGTATATGAGAAAGGGAGTCCACAGGCCGATCCCGGTATTCTTGCCCTCGGTATCCCCGTGCTCGGGCTCTGTTACGGTCTCCACTGGATGACGCAGGCACTGGGCGGTGAGGTGAAGCCCGGTAAAGTGAAGGAGTATGGTAAAACGCCCATTCGCGTTGTAGACGGGGGCGGCGATCTTCTGCGTGATTGCGTGAATGGATGCACGGTCTGGATGTCGCATGGCGATGAAGCAGTAAGACTTCCGGAGGGGTTTATACTCACTGCAACATCCGATGCCTGCAAGCATGCCGCGTTCGCGGATGCGTCGCGCAAGCTTTTCGCATTCCAATTTCACCCGGAGGTGACGCATACGGAACACGGAGAAGATATGCTGCGACGATTCGTTGCCCTCTGCGATGCGGAGCCTTGGTCTGTTGCCGGATATGCCAAGAGAATTGCGGCAGAAATCCAGGAGGAAGTCGGTAACCGCAAGGTGTTTATGCTCGTTTCCGGTGGGGTGGATTCCACAGTAGCTTTTACGCTTCTCAATCAGGTTCTCGGCGTAGATCGCGTACAGGGGCTCCTGGTGGATACCGGCCTGATGCGCAAAGATGAGGTTTTACAGATCCAGAGGGCGCTGAGTGAACTCGGTATCACGAATTTACGCGTTGAGGACGCTGCCGAAGAATTCTTTCACAATCTTGAGGGTGTGTACGATCCCGAGCAGAAACGTGCGGTGATCGGGCAGACATTTTTGGATGTGCAGAAACGCGTGAGCGAAGCGATGCATTTGCGAACAGACGATGGTTGGATGCTTGGGCAGGGCACCATTTATCCCGATACCATTGAAACGGGGGGGACCCAACATGCCGATACGATCAAAACGCATCACAACCGTGTAGCAGCTGTGCAGGATATGATCAAAAAAGGTCTGGTGATTGAGCCCCTGAAAGATTTGTACAAAGACGAGGTGCGCATGTTGGGCGAGGAGCTCGGTTTGCCTCCAGATTTGGTTTGGCGGCATCCTTTCCCCGGTCCGGGTTTGGGTGTGAGGATTCTGTGCGCTGCACCTGTCGAATTGGCGGATGTTCCCGCTGATGCACTCCCCCCGCACGGTTTTGGTATGCAGCGGGCTGTATTGCCCGTTCGTTCGGTGGGGGTACAGGGCGACGGTCGTACCTATCGTCATGCCCTGGCTCTCTTCCATGATGATCCTTTTTGCATATCGTCGGATGTATCCGCGCTTTCGGAGTCTATTCCGAATATATCACCTGCCTTCAATCGTGTGCTCCTGTGTCTTTCGCACCGGGTTCCGCAGGAATTCGTCCGCACGCCGGGTTATCTGACTCCCGCGCGTGTTTCCCTGCTTCGTGAAGCGGATGCGATTGCCCATGAGGAACTTCGAAAGGATGATATTTGGTACAGGCGTGTCTGGCAGTTTCCTGTTGTTCTGTTGCCATTTGGCTTGCAGTGCGGAGGGCAGTCCATCGTTTTACGCCCCATTGAGTCTACGGACGCTATGACGGCGAACGCTGCGCATTTGCCACAAAGCATGATCCGGGACATGACAGAGCGCATTCTGGCGCTCGATGGCATTGATTTTGTGTTTTACGATTTGACCAACAAGCCACCGGCAACCATTGAATGGGAATGAAACACTGGAAGATCTCGACCGTTTCCTCGCATGGAAACAGTGTCTGGATTATACTTTTTGCTCCCTTTCTCCCCGTGGAATCTCATCAGTGTAGTGAGGCCGTGCTCCTGGATCTTGTTTCGAAAGCGAAGCAAGGGGA
>JAAYXY010000076.1 GCA_012515645.1 Candidatus Peribacteria bacterium
CGATAAAATGCTCAAGCGTCCCATCTACTGCGGACTGATGCTGTTTAAGGGCGAGTTGTATGAGGGTGTTCACGAGCCGATCGTTCCCAAGAAACTGTTCGACGATGTGCAGCGTGTATTTGTGCAGCGTGGCAAAAAGCACCGCAAGCGCAGACATGAGTACCCCTTTCTCGGCATGATGCAATGTGCAACCTGCGGATGCTCGATCACTGCCGAAACACAGAAGGGGCATGTCTACTATCGCTGTACCAAAAAGAAAGACTCATGTAATGAACGCTATTTGCGTGAAGAAACGCTTTTTGATCAGATGAAAGAAGAAGTCGAACAGTTTGCACTGCCTGATGATGTTGGAGCAAAGATGCTCGCAAAGCTTGACGATGAAACCAGAACTTCCAAACAACAGAAGCAGACAGCCGTGCAGTCGTTGACCGAAGAGAAAACCGACATCGAAACAAAGTTGCAGACGCTTCTTGATCTTCGGCTCACCAACGAACTAACGGCAGAAGAATACAGAGCAAAGAAAGCTGTACTGCTTCATGGCAAGTCCGGCATCGATGAGAAAATCAGACAGTGCCAATATGGGAGAACGGATCGGCTCGAACCTGTACGGATACTCGTAAAAGAGGCAATGCAAGCCAAAAAGTTGGCTTCATCCAAAAACAAGTTGGAAATGCGCGCATTTCTGCTCCGCGTCGGCTCGAACCTTCTTTTAAAACGGCAAACGTTGCGCTGTGAAGCCAAAAAAGGCTGGCGCGTGGTGCGCCAGCAACCGAATTTTCGCGATTGGCAGCCCCGGCGGGAATCGAACCCGCGTTACCAGGTTGAAAACCTGGCGTCCTAACCGTTAGACGACGGGGCCATGGACACGCGCCAGTGTATGCAGCTTGGCGCTGCGTGCAAAGCAAAATGTCGCGCTAGCGAACCGCCGTGCACCCGTTCGCAAAGCAATACATAGTACAACTATGTGGTAAGAAGAACCTTTTAGTCCAGAGATGCGAAGAAACGCGCAATGGTGTCACCGAAATCCGTGGGCCAGGTGTGGGGATAGTAATTGCCGCGAGGATCGTAGTCCTGTTCATGCGGACACCAGAGCACGGGATTGCCCGCAGAACACGGAACATACTGCACGCACTGGAGCGAACGCAGTTGTGCGGGACTGGCGTCGGCCGGGCACGCATTGACCTCCAATCGCAGATCACGCGTGAGCTCGCTGGCAGTAAACGATGCCATGCGATCATTGGGGTTATGGGCAATGAGCGCAGCTGAAGGGCCTGCACATTCCGTGATAACGGAGGAACCACCCACCGACGCAGACGCGCGAACAACATCGCCCCGGATGCACGCAACGCTGTTTGCAAACCATCCGCCCAGCGAATGCCCGGCAACGAAGATACGATCCAAATCGATGCAATAACGATTGGCCATATCTTCTACCAGCGCATCGAAGTACGCGATGTCGCGCAATTCCCCCGCCCTATCGCCGGGATCAGACCAGTGATATGTACCGGTATCGTGCTGCATAGCCGCGGGATAAGCGATGAACGCATCAGAGGCGGCACGATCCAAACCGTAGTACGCGCGCACCTGCGCAGCACTATTGGTCCTACCGTGGAACGCAAGAATGAGCGGGGCGGGCATATCTATCTGATACTGCTTCGGCACATTGAGTTCGTACGTACGCTGGCGCCCCTGCACCTGCAATGTGCCCGGAGCGGCAGCATAAGCGGTACCGCACCCCGCCGAGCGGGAAAGCAGCGTGCGGTCTTCATCGTACCGCAGAACGCGGTACAGCAGATCCGCCGCGCGCTCGCGCGAAAGCGGAGACCACGGAAGATACGAAGAACGTGCAAGAATACCTGTCTCATCCAGTGACGCCGTATATGGCACATACCAGTGTTCGCCATCCGGTTCATCAATCTGCCGACCGTACGCCAGGAGCATCATCTTGACCGCCTCGGCAGTGTTCACGGGCTGCTCGGGACGGAAAACGCCACCGGAATACCCTTGAACGATGCCGCGCCGTTGAGCGGCACATACGTACGGTGCGTACCACGCATCGGGATTTACATCGCTAAAACACCGGCGCTGCACCGGCACCACGTCGCTGCGCCCCTTAAAAATAATTTTGAGGAGCTCCGCGCGGTTGAGCGTCTGCTTGGGCCGGAACGTGCCATCCGGATACCCTTCCAGAATGCCGCGTTCCTGCAGAGCGGCAATGGATTCACGATAACGGAACCATGTGCCTTCCGTATCCGGGAATGGCACAGTGGCTGCCGCGACAATGCCGGGGAAACAGAGAAAAGAGACAAGAGCGAAACGAAACATGCGACGCATTGGTCAATGCTAGCAGACCACAGAACGATGACCCCTTGCGTATACTGCCCATGTGACGAATGGTGATATTGCACGCACGCTGGAGCGCATAGCGCTGATCCTGGAACTCAAAGGGGGAGAAAATCCCTTCCGCATCCGCGCATACGAACGCGCGGCGGTATCCGTGCGCAATATGGATAAAGACGTGCGCAGCGTGTACGAACAGGGCGGCACCAAAGCGCTGCAACAATTACCGAGCATAGGCAAAGACCTGGCGGAGAAGATCGAGGAAATGCTTAAAACAGGCAAACTGGCATACCTCAAAAAACAGGAGAAAGGCATTCCGGCGGGACTCATCACCATTCTGGATATAGAAGGAATGGGTCCCAAACGCACCAAGGAACTCTGGGATGAATTCGGTATACAGTCCATAGATGATCTGGAGAAACTCGCACAATCCGACGAGCTGCGCACACGCAAAGGATGGGGCAAAAAATCCGCCGAAGCGATCCTGCGCGGCATCGCCCAACACCGAAAAATGCGCGGCCGCCTGCCGCTGCCACAGGCTGAACCGCTAGCACGGGAACTGGTACGGAGTCTGCAGGACTGCGGCCACGTGCAGCGCATAGAAATCGCAGGCAGTGTGCGGCGGGGTAAAGAAACAATAGGTGACATCGACATTCTCGCAACCAGTGACAAACCGGAAGAAGTCATGGCGTACTTCTGCACACTGCCACAAGTGGAAAGCGTCACGGCACGCGGCAGGACCAAATCCACGGTCTTCCTCCGCGCGGGAATGGATGCCGACCTGCGCATCGTGGAGGAAGGCGCATTTGGCGCAGCGCTGCTCTACTTTACGGGGAGCAAAGACCACAACATCCGCATCCGCCGGCTTGGCATCGTAAAGAAACGCACACTCTCGGAATACGGCCTCTTCGCGGGAACCCCCAAGAAAAAGGGGGAGAAGATAGCAGCGAAAACGGAGGAAGAAGTATACAAAGCCATCGGTCTGCCCTACATCGAACCGGAACTGCGCGAGGATACCGGGGAAGTACAGGCAGCACAGAGAGGAAAACTCCCCACATTGGTACAAGAACGTGATGTGATTGCAGACATGCAAATGCACTCCGTGTTCAGCGATGGAAAAACCTCCATGGCAGACATGGCGCGCGCGGCAAAAGCGCGCGGCCTGCGGTACATAGCAATCACGGATCACGCCTCGCCCATGGGCATGGTCAAAGGAATCAGGAACACGAAAAAGAGCGTGCAAACCTACCTGGAAGCAATAAAGAAAGCACGAAAGCAAGTGCCGGGCATCCGCATTCTCGCAGGCGCAGAGGTAGACATCCTCAAAGACGGAACACTGTACCTGAATGATGAGCTGCTTCGGCAATTTGACTGGATCGTGGCAACTGTGCACCAGTACTTCCACGAACCGCGCAAAGAAACGACAGCACGGATGATCGTGGCGATACGAAACCCATACGTGCACATGATCGGGCATCCCACGGCACGCATGCTCGGCAAACGCCAAGGCATCGCATACGACATGGATACCGTTCTGGAAACAGCACGCAAACACAGCGTTGCGATGGAACTCAATACATCACCGGACAGGCTGGACC
>JAAYXY010000077.1 GCA_012515645.1 Candidatus Peribacteria bacterium
CTCTCTGCCGAAAACCTGCGCAGAGCAAAAGAGAAGGGTGTGCGCATTTGCATCAGTTCAGATGCACATGCCCCCCAAGGACTGCAGTACCACTACGGCATTCTGCAGGCGCGGCGCGCATGGCTGGAGCAAAAAGACTTCATCAACATGCAACCGTGGCACACATTCAACGCCTGGCGCACGAAGCGCCAGGCGTCGTCATGAATATGCGAAGAAAAATGTTTACCCACGCTGCGCCTGAAAACAGGCACGGCAGAGAACGGGCTTGCCGCCCTCCTCTACGGGGCGCGGCTTAAAGGGAACCTCGCACTCGGCTCCACACTGGGCACACACGGCCGCATGCATTTCACGCGGGCCGCGCTCCTGCATGCGCTGGTTCTTGCGATTCGCGCGGCAATCCTTGCAACGCTGCGGATCGCTCAAATCTTTGGAGGCGTAAAACTCCTGCTCACCTTCGGTAAAGGTGAATGTTGCACCGCAGTCGCGGCATGTCAGTTCCTTGTCTGGCATTGGAAGAAAGGGGGAAGGAAAGAAGGAAAGACAGTCTCCTTCTGAGCTTCCGGTATGTGCGGATCATAAGAAGGTGCTGTGCTACAGGAGAGTATGAAAAGGTTCACACTGCTCTGTCAAACAGTTTTAAGGGGAAACCAGACACATGACACCAACACCGGAGCTTGCTACCATACCGGCACATGGTCGCGACCCATTTGCCTCTGGGACAGAAAAACCTGCCAAAACCCATGACATTCCGGCAGCTCATAGGTCCCAGCTTCATTATCCTAGGATTGGGACTGGGAAGCGGAGAAGTAATCTTGTGGCCGTTCCTCGCCAGCAATTACGGACTTGGCATGGTGTGGGCAATGGCGGTAGGCATTTCGATGCAATTCCTCATAAATATGGAAGTGGAACGGTACGCCCTGGTACGCGGCGAGAGTATTTTTGTTGGCTTCATGCGCCTGTGGCAATGGCTTCCGATATGGTTCATTTTCTCTACATTCCTGGGATTCGGCTGGCCGGGCATCGGATTGGCAGGCGCGACACTGCTGTCGCAAGCATGTGGCATCGCAAACGCAAATCTACTCGGTGTAGGCATATTTATCGCTATAGGAGCCATACTTACACTGGGAACAGTGCTCTATAAAACCGTGGAAACGTTGCAGAAGTACTTAATCAGCATTGGTGTGCCAGCCATTGTGATCCTCACATTCTGGTTAGCAGAACCCTCGGACATCGCCGCACTGGGCGCAGGATTGATTGGCAGAGGAGAAGGTTTTGTCTTTCTGCCTGTAGGCATCGTCATCGGGCAATTCCTTGGCGCCATCGCATACGCCGGCGCAGGAGGAAACTTAAACCTTGCACAATCGTTCTACGTGCGTGATAAAGGGTATGGAATGGGCAAATACTCCGACCGCATTACCAGCGTTATCACCGGCAAGGGGGCACGCAAATCCTTTAGTCTCACAGGGAATACATTCCCTCTTACAGAAGAAAACCTAAAACGTTTCCGCAAATGGTGGCGGATCATGAACATAGAACACCTGCTCATCTTCTGGGCACTAGGCCTCTTCACTATGCTGACTCTGGCATTGCTGGCGTACGTAACGGTATACGGCATGGAAGGTAACGAAGTAGGCATCCAATTCGTGATTCACGAAGCACTCGTCATCGGTCAGCGCACCGTTCCTATGATCGGGACATTCTTCCTTATCGTCACCGGCATCATGCTGTGTGCGACGCAGATGACCGTGCTGGATTCCACCAGCCGCATCATGACCGAAAATGTTCTTCTGATGGGAACAAAGGGGAAATCACGTGTTTCCGCAGTGTATTACACCATCCTCTGGCTGCAGATTCTCTTCGGTATCACCGTATTCCTGCTCGGCTTCGATCAGCCGCTCACACTTATCACCCTGGGAGCGAGTCTCAACGCATTCACCATGTTCAGCTACATC
>JAAYXY010000003.1 GCA_012515645.1 Candidatus Peribacteria bacterium
CATCTATGCGCACTCTCTGGGCAAAAAGTCTCTCCAGCATCTCCACTTCCACTACTCGGGCATCGCATACACCGCCAAAGGCGAACGCAAGCATTTGCCTCTTGCCGAGAGCGATGCGAAGTGGAAAGCCTTTGTGCAGGTACTCCGGGAATACGATGCGGCGGGTACGGTCGTCTGCGAATCGCCGATGATGGAGGCAGATACGCTGTTGCTCCAACAAACATACGAAGCATTGATTTCATAGCACATCAGGAGTGTGCTATCTTTTCTGGCCGATGTCTGAATTTTGGTCCAATTACGGCGATAATACTGTCATGCCCCCAGGCGAGCAGAGAAGAGCAGGCGCGTTGCCTCCGGAATCGCTTAAAATTCAATACGGCACGTAGTACCGTACTCATCACATTGGCAACGTACTTTGGGTTGGCGACTCTCTTGCACACACCCAAAACGAGCCAGCCTCTCCTTCAGAAAACAGAGGAGAAACAGACAGATTCCCATTCTTCCGCTCCAGCTGTGTCCCCCACCATTCCATCCTTCAATCCTCTGGAACCAACGCATGACGGTGCAACGTCGACCAGCAAAGCACCTTTACAATAAAAGAAAACTGCTACAGTGTGGCGGTGAAAAATATCCATCGACTCATTGTAGCGCAATTTTTAAGCAGTTTACATTTTGCCGTGCCTATACAAACATTCTTCTTCTTTGCAAAAGGACTCAGTTTTATGGAAATCATGCTTCTGGAATCAATCTTATTGCTGGGGATTCTGCTCTTTGAAGTACCAACAGGCATGGTGGGAGACAAAATTGGCAGGAAGTGGAGTATGATCTGTGGTTCGGCCATCGGACTTCTGGGATGGATTCCCTGGTTTCTCGCGGATGGATTTACACTTTTTGGTCTGTCGTTCTTCTTGCTTGGTATTGCCATTGCTTTTCAGTCGGGTTCGGTTCAGGCCTTCATCTATGACGAACTCAGAGCAAAAGGGAAACGGAGTGACATGCAGCGTGTCATGGGACTGTATGGGGGCAGCATCACACTGGGAACAGCCGTGGCAGCACTTGTTGGAGGATATCTGGCGGCCACACATAGCCTTGATGCGTTCTATCTTCTCTACCAACTGATTGTTATTGCGCAGGTGACCGGATTTACTGTTTTGCTTACCGTCCGCGAATCACGATCGACCGTAGAGGGTGACGCAAAAGCGCATCAGCCCGAACCCTCATTGACCTTATTCCGTGACGGGTTGCGCCGCCTTGTGTCACACAGAAAACTGCGACGCATCTTATTGTTCTCGCTATTCACTATGCCATTTCCGTTTGTGCTGCTCGCTATCTTCCAACCGTACTTTCAAGAAGCCAGTGTTGCACCAATGTGGTATGGCACTGCTGTCTTTCTTGCTTCACTGCTTTCCATGAGCGCCAAAGTGTTTGCATACAATGTGGAAAAATACTTCGGTGTGGCAAAGGGTGCATTATTTGTTGCAATCCTCCCCGCATTTTTCTGGTGTGCGATGGCCATGATTTTTCATCCCGTATTTTCCATACTGCTTTACATTGTGAATAGTGCATCCAGTGCTGTGCGTGAGCCCATTTTCTCCGACTACTTCAACAGGCACATCAAGCAGCGCAACCGAGCAACGGTTCTCTCCACGATTTCGTTGGCAAGCAGCCTGTACGCACTGATTATGCGCCCGATTATCGGGGTGCTCGCGGATAGAGACCTTCGATATGGGTTTGTGTTTATTGCTGGCATCATTCTCGTTGCCACTGCTCTTTTTAGGATTACGGAAGATGATGTGCGTGCACCTCTGTAATTCTTGTCCATGCATGACGGGGAGCCAAGAGCCATGGTAGAGTGAGCGCAATACTCCCCTCTCCCACTATGAACATTGCCATCAACGGTTTTGGACGCATTGGCCGCCAGGCCCTACGCATCATTCTCAAACATCATCCGGAACTCACTGTTGTACTCATCAATGACCTGACAGATGATGCAACACTCGCACACCTCTTCCAATTTGATTCGACGTATGGCACGTTCGATGGAGATGTAGCAATCAAAGAGGGAAATCTGGTGATCGGTGGCAAGAGCATCACATCAACCGCGGAAAAGGATCCCGCCATGCTCCCACATCGTGATTTACACGTCGATGTGGTGCTGGAATGCACGGGTGTGTTCCGCACGCGTGAGCAATGCAAAATGCATCTGGATGCCGGTGCGAAGAAGGTCATTATTTCCGCTCCTGCAAAGGATGAAATTGATGGAACATTCGTCATCGGCGTCAATGAGGAGACGTACGATCCTACAACGATGCACATCCTCTCCAATGCTTCGTGCACCACGAACTGCCTCGCGCCGATGGTAAAAGTCATCCACGAGAATTTTACGATCAAAGAGGGATTTATGACGACTATTCACAGTTACACCAACGACCAGCGCATCCTGGATTTTCCGCATAAGGATTTGCGGCGGGCGCGCAGCGCCGCGGAGAATATCATTCCCACATCCACTGGAGCTGCGAAGGCCATAGGCCTCGTGCTGCCGGAATTACAAGGAAAATTGGATGGTATATCCATTCGTGTCCCCACGCCGACAGGGAGCATTACAGATCTTGTGAGTGTGATTGAGAAAGACGTCACTGCCGACGCTGTGAATGCAGCGTTCAAAACGGCTGCTACGGGGAAACTCAAGGGCATTCTGGGGTATGAAGAACGCCCGCTTGTTCTCAAAGATTTCGTGGGAGATCCACGGAGCTGCATTATTGATGCACAGAATACTACAGTGATACGTGCAGGCGGAGTCACGCTGCTCAAAACGCTCGCTTGGTACGACAATGAATGGGGATATAGCAACCGCCTGGTGGAACTGGCGAAGATCGTCGGGAATCGCGTGCAGTAGCGCTACTGCACTCATTTTTTCCCGTTCCCGTTCCCGTTACTGTTGCGCCGCGCCCGCTGGCGGGCTCTGCGTGCGGCTTGTAATTGCTTGTCTGTATTTTCTGCATGGCGACTCGTGATTGCCGGCATGAATACATTGGTCTGAAAATGTTCATTGAGCGCTGCGGCGATTTTGGAGTGATTGAGCCTGTGACTCGGTCCCGGACGCCGCATCGCAGGATCGCAAATGAGCTGCCTGAAGTACGCGTCTTGTTCAGGCGTCCAGACAAAGAATCCTTGCTGAGTCATCCATTCCCGCCTGCCCTCCGCAATGGCTTCCGTATGTTTCTGTGCCGTCACAGCGTGTGTATGCCGTGCGTGCGCTTCACTCGCCAGCGCATCGACGAGTTCCTGCTTGACGCAACGCATGACTCTGCTGACTTCTTCTGGTTGCAGGCTTTCTTTCATCCCGAAAGTCCCGGGGCCTCCGAGCGAATCCACAATGTCCGCGTACGGCTTCTTCGTGCGAAAATACGTCCGGAGCTGATCGCAGAGCGTCCTGTTTTCCAGGATGCGATTCACATCTTTCTTCCGCCGTGCTATTGCGTACTGCGCGCCCGCGGGCAGCACTGTCTCTGGATGACCGTTTGCACGTTCCTTCATGAACGTTATTACAAATAATATACTCGCTTATGTCAAGCTTTGGCAGCTACTTCTTCTCACCATCTTTCTTGTCTTTATCCTTCTTCTCGCCGTCATCCACCACTTCCGCATCCACGACGCCCTCTTTGCCCTTCTTCCCTTTCTTTGCTCCGGATGATGCGTCCTGCGTTGCGTTGGCTTCCTGCTCTGCTTTTGCTGCTGCCTCGTAGATGATCTTGCCGATTTCCTGCGCCTCCGTTGCCAGTGCTTCTGTGGCTTTCTTGAGTTCCTCGGGCGGCACGTCGTCTTTCTTCAGCAACTCCTTTACTTCGGCGATCTTGGTATTGACCTTCTTCTTCACATCATCGCCGATTTTGGCGTCGTGCTCGCGCATTTGTTTTTCCAGATTGAACACGAGCGCATCCGCCTGATTGCGTGTTTCTACGCCCTCCTTCTTCTTCTTGTCTTCTTCCGCATGCAGCTCCGCATCCTTCTTCATCTTATCGATTTCCTCTTCGCTTAAGCCCGTGGATCCCTTGATGGTAATGTGCTGTTCTTTACCAGTGCCCTTGTCTTTCGCCGAAACGCTGAGGATGCCGTTTGAGTCGATATCGAACGTCACTTCAACCTGCGGCATGCCGCGCGGTGCGGGAGCGATGCCGTCCAGGATAAAGCGCCCCAGCGATTTGTTATCCGTAGCCATTTCGCGTTCGCCCTGCACAACGTGCACTTCCACGGACGGTTGGTTATCCGCCGCTGTGGAAAAGACTTGGCTCTTTTTGGTCGGGATCTTGGCATTCCTCTCTATGAGTTTGGTCGCCACACCTCCCAGCGTTTCGATGCCTAGTGAGAGAGGCGTCACATCGACCAGGACAATGTCTTTGTCTATATCACCGCCCATGACGCCCGCCTGGATGGCAGCGCCTATGGCGACAACTTCGTCCGGGTTCACGCCTTTGTGAGGTTCCCGCCCGAAGAGTTCTTTCACCTTGGCCTGCACGGCAGGCATACGGGTCATGCCACCCACGAGAACGACTTCGTCGATGTCTCCTTTGCTCAACCCTGCGTCCTTGAGTGCTTCTTCGCACGGCTTCCCCGTGTTTTCAATAAGATCTTTGACAATGTTTTCCAGCATGGCCCGGCTCAGTTTGAGGTGCATGTGCTTGGGCCCCGATGCATCTGCAGTAATAAAGGGAATGCTGATTTCTGTTTCCGTCGCCGAGGAAAGCTCGATCTTCGCTTTTTCTGCCTCCTCCTTGAGGCGCTGGAGCGCTATTTTGTCCTTGCGCAAATCTATGCCCTGATCCTTCTTGAATTCATCGAGCATCCACTCAATGATGACCTGATCGAAGTTGTCACCACCGAGTTGCGTGTCGCCGTTGGTGGCAATGACTTCGAATACGCCATCGGCAAGATCCAGGATCGAGATATCGAACGTGCCGCCTCCCAGGTCGTAGACCGCGATTTTATGCTTTCTGTCTTTGTCCAGACCGTACGCGAGCGACGCAGCCGTCGGTTCGTTGATGATGCGTACGACTTCCAGACCCGCGATCTCCCCTGCCTCTTTGGTCGCCTGGCGCTGCGAGTCATCGAAGTACGCCGGCACCGTGATGACAGCTTTGTCCACGGATGTCCCCAAAAATGCTTCCGCGTCTTTCTTGAGTTTCTGCAGCACCTTCGCGCTGATTTCCTGCGGAAGCATCTCTTTGCCGTTGGCTTCTATAACCACTCGACCTTCTTTGCCTTCCTTGATCGTGAAGGGCATGTGCTCCGCGTCTTTCTTCACTTCCTCCATACGACGCCCAATGAAACGTTTGGCAGAGAAAATGGTGTTCTGCGGATTCGTCACCGCTTGCCGTTTGGCCGTGACACCGATAAGTTCTTCGTTGCCTTTGAATGCAACAATCGACGGCGTGGTTCGGTTGCCTTCCGCATTCGGGATCACCGTCGGTTCGCCGCCTTCGATGACGGCCATACAGGAGTTCGTTGTTCCAAGGTCAATACCAATAATTTTAGACATAGTGGAGAGCGAGGAAATGTTATCACTCGTGAGTTTAGAGTGATAGACACGAGACGTCAACTCTCTCATCCCACTTTATGCATTGGGCATGCCGCATTCCGCA
>JAAYXY010000078.1 GCA_012515645.1 Candidatus Peribacteria bacterium
AAGAAACGCAATAACCGAAAGCGTTGCAATCCAGAACGAAGAACGCTCCACGAGGAAATACAAAGGATGTGGTTCCCACTTGCGATGCAGGGGCATTTGGCGGAAGGCGACAGGCGTAGTACTGTTGCGTGGCATAAGAAGTTGGAGTGTATTTTCATGTATATTTTACTACATTTTTAATAATTAGGCAATGCCTGATCAATGCAGTATAACGGCACGAACGGCTGAAGAAATGGAGCAAAGTGGCGCATCACTGGCACGGACGCTGTATACCGTGCCACTCACCGTTTTGCTCTCGGGACCCCTAGGCGCAGGCAAGACAACGTTCCTGCAGGGATTCGGGCAAGCGCTCGGAATTGCAGAACACATCACGAGTCCGACATTCGCACTGGAACAGCGTTACCTCACACAAGCACACGGCGAACTACTACACATCGATCTCTATCGATTACCCGAAACGGCGGCACGCACGCTCGCGGAACAATCCGAAGACCACGCGGGTATTCGATGCATCGAGTGGTCAGAGCGTCTGGAAAACACAAATCCACAGGACGATCTCATCATAATACACATTGATGAACGAACGAATGGCACACGGCAGGTAACCTGTACATTCAGAGATATCGCCCTACCCACACAACAACAAGTGCAAACATGGCGCGCGCATGTATGTCTGCCAGAGAACGTCGCTCAGCACTGTGACGCCGTTGCCGCGTTCGCCAGACAGATCGGGGAACACATGCTGAGCAAGGGATACATCGTGCGCCCACTTGCGCTTGAGCGCGCAGCCCAGCTGCACGACTTATTTCGCTTCGTAGACTTTCTGCCAACAACATCAGACAACGCACCGCAACCGACACGGGAACACTGGGCAGACCTCAAAAAAACGTACGGCAGCATCCACGAAGACGCAGCAGCACAATTTGTAACGGAACAGGGATTTCCTGCAATCGGGCATATCTTCAGAACACACGGAATGAAAGGAGAAGATCCCACAACAATAGAGCAACAATTGCTCTTTTACGCCGATAAACGCGTGATGGGCGACACGATCGTCACATTAGAAGAACGCTTCGCGGACTTTCGACAACGTTACAGCGGCGGCAGAGACACACAGCAAAGCAGTGCATGGTTGGCAGCATGTAAGAGAATGGAACAGCAGCTCTTCCCGGAAAGCGCACCGTAAACACCCGGACTATGAACGCATAGCATCCCGCTGGCGAATGATCGTCTTGGCACGCGCAAGACGCTGCCGGACTTCCTCTTCGTACCCGTGCACGGTAGGAGAGTAGAAATCCTGCGGTTCCCACCCTATGGGAAAGTACGACGCCTGCACGATGCCTTCCTCCGCATCATGGGGATACTGGTACCCTTCGCTATACCCATGCTGTGTACGCATGGCTTTGACGGGCGCATTGCGCAAATGGTTTGGCACTTCCAGCGACGACGCCCGTTCCACGGCGCGGCGTGACGCGTCCATGGCGCGCTTGATGGCATTGCTCTTGGGCGCCTGTGCCAAATAGATACACGCATGCGCCAGAAAGTACTCCCCTTCCGGCAGACCGACGCGCTCAAAAGCATCCCATGCAGCCATGACAATCTGGAGGGCGCGCGGATCGGCATTGCCAATGTCTTCGCTGGCAAATATCGCCATACGGCGGAATATGAAACGCGGATGCTCGCCGCTGCCCACCATGGCAAAGAGCCACACGAGGGCGGCATCGGGGTCACTGCCCCGCAATGTCTTAATGAAAGCCGATGACGTATTGTAATGGTCTTCACCTGCCGCATCGTACCGTTTGGCGCGCTGCAAAAAGAGCTGCTCCGCCTGCCGAAGCGAAATCTTTTTCCCAATGGTCATCACCGAGAGTTCTAGCGCATTCAGAGCGATACGGGCATCGCCATTGGCAATCGCAGCAAGATGGCGCACGGCAGCGTTATCCATACGGATTGCACCGCCGTAACCGCGCGCATCTGCCAGGGCATGATGGAGAATGGCGACGAGGTGCTCTTCAGAAAGCGGGCGGAGCAGGTACACACCCGAACGCGACACGAGAGCCGCATTCACTTCGAAGTACGGATTTTCTGTCGTAGCGCCGATGAGGATGACTGTGCCGCTCTCAACGTACGGCAGGAGCGCATCCTGTTGTGACTTGTTGAAACGGTGGATCTCATCAATGAAGAGAACCGTGCGCTGCGCAAGAGACGTAAAGATCTGTTCCGCTTCACCACAGACAGCTTTGAGGTCTTTGACACCGCTCATAACGGCATTGAGTGTCATAAACTGCGCCGAAGTTGCCTGTGCGATCACATTGGCAAGTGTTGTCTTGCCTGTCCCGGGCGGACCCGCAAGGATCACGGAAGAGAGCGCATCTTGCTCAATGGCGCTGCGCAGGGGCATGCCCGGACCCAGAATATGTTCCTGACCAACAAACTCCTGCAACGTGCAGGGGCGCATGCGGAAAGCCAATGGCTGGACATCTGGGGACATGAAGAGCAAGAAGATGATACACTACACACGAAACTTCTGATCGTGCTACTATAACGCACATATGCCGGACTTTGCTTCTACCATCGCACAAGGGAGCGGCAATCTACTGCCGGAGAAGAAGCAGAAACACGCAGGCAAGCCTGTAAAAGGAAAAATAGAACAAGAACACAAACATTTTCTGGCGACACTCACACAACTGCTCGACAGCGGTGACATTGATCCATACAACCCCACATCGTTCCTCAAGCGCGAGGTATACGACACACTGGATGAAAAGTGGCAGGATACAGTCGACGTATCGCTCCACAACATCGCAGACCAGATCCGCATGATCCAGGAAACACGCCTATCAGCAAAAGGAGAAAATGCCATCCAGCTGCAGACAATGGTTGAACATCTCTGGCAGATGAAACAGCAGATCGAAGAACACCACGATGCCTTCAAGTTCTAACGGTATGGCACACCAAAGTCCGCAACGGCGCCCGAGCACAAATGTAGAGAGTAGTACAGAAACGCCCAGCGCTATTCAGCGCCTCATGGCAGAATGCGCGGCATCCGTAGAACAGAACCCCAAAACAGAAACGTACATGCGGGAACACGCATTGCCCTTGTGGCACCACATCAATCACGAGAAGGAATCAGCGGCAAGGTAAGCCAATGAATACGCGAATCATGGCGCCACCAGCTCAATTGTCGGCGCGCATACTGGCGTGTCTTGGCGGCGATGTGTTCCTGGAGAATATCCAAAGACACAGTGCTCCCCTGCTGCAAAAACTGCGCAATGTCACGGTATCCGTGGCTCTTGAGTCCGGGATGCTCCGCTGTGTAACCATTCTGAAGCAACTGCCGCACCTCATCGATCCAACCTGCTGCGAACATATCGTGCACACGAAGAGCGATGCGTTCATGCAAATGGACGCGCGTGCGCGAGATGCCAATAATGTACGGAGTCTGATTCCCCTGACGCAACTCGTGACGCGGCACCGCCGCAGAAACGGGCTCCCCGCAGAGCTCGCAGATTTCCACCGCGCGCACGAGGCGCGGCTTATTACGCACGTGAATACCCTTGGCAGCTTCAGGATCCATCTGGCGAAGCCTGCGATGCAGCGTGATACCGCCATCACGCTCATACGCCGCAAGCAAAGCGGAACGCATGGCGGGATCTGTCGGCGGCGCAAGCGTGAGATCGTCAATAACCGTACTGACGTAGAGCATGGAACCCCCAACGAGTATAGGAATACCTCCTCGCGCATGGAGATCGGCAATCACACACCGAGCTGCCTTCTGGTACCACCCAGCTGTCGCCTCTGCATCAGGATGCAATACATCGAGCAAATGATGCGGTATGCCACACATCTCTGTTGCGGTCACCTTCGCAGTACCGATATCCATGCCTGTATAAAGCTGACGGGAATCCGCATTTATAATCTCACACGGACGATCTGTCTGCTCGGCAATGTGTTGTGCAAGAGCGATAGAAAAAGCTGTTTTACCGCCTGCCGTAGGTCCAACAATAGCCAGAAGCGGATTCTTCGAACCAACAAGGTATGCCGCCAAACCAGGCCAGATGTGTGCAAGTGCTTCCTGCATGCCATGTATACTCTACGCAAATATCTGTCTGTGCACAGAAAGTCTGTCCTACTTAACAAAACATTTTTGTGCAATATTCAAAAGTATATGACCACTGCCGCCGGAAGCTATAAAACGGTATGATGGGTAAGGAAAATGCACGTATCTCAACCCTAATCCCAATCCCAATCCCATGCATCCCTCCATCCAATCCATCTCTGCCCACATTGCCCGAGGATCGATCTCGCCGCAGAACACGCTCATACCCACCGTCATCGAAAAAACGCAATTCGGGGAACGCGTGTACGACATTTACTCACGCCTACTAGAGGAACGGATTGTGTTCCTCGGTACGCCAATCAACGATGACACATGCAATTCCATCATCGCTCAGCTCCTCTTTTTGGAGAAAGAAGATCCCAGTAAAGACATTACCCTCTACGTGAATTCACCGGGAGGCCAGGTCACCTCCACGCTCGCCATGTACGACACCATGCAGTACGTACGACCCGATATCTCCACAGTATGCCTCGGCATGGCAGCCAGCGGCGCAGCGATGATCCTGCTCGGCGGCGCAAAAGGGAAACGCTTCGCGCTCACACATTCCGAAATCATGATCCACCAACCCCTGGGAGGCACCGAAGGACAGGCAACCGATATTGCCATCCACGCAGACCACATCATCAAAATCAAGAACCTCCTCAATGAACTGATCGCCAAACATACGGAAAATGACCTGGAAAAGGTCAAAGTAGACACAGAACGCGACAAGTTCCTCACAGCCAAAGAAGCTCTGGACTACGGCATTATTGACAGAATTGTGGAGCGACCACAGGAAACGAAGGCAAAATGAGTCCACTTTGGGCTACCATGTGCCAACCAGATGTTCACGCTCCTCCATCACACCCCGTTGGGACGCCGCGGTCGGCTGCGCACCGGGCACGGCACCATTGAAACACCGTTCTTTATGCCGGTGGGAACCGCAGGAGCCATGAAGGGCATTACGCATGCAGATCTTCGCGCACTCGGCGCGCAAATCATGCTCTGCAATACGTACCATCTCCACCTGCAGCCAGGGGAAAACCTCATAGAGGAAGCGGGGGGACTGCACGCGTTCATCGGCTGGCCAGGCCCCATTCTCACAGATTCTGGCGGCTACCAGGTGTTTTCCTTTGGAAAAAGGGGTCATACGAAGCTAACGGAGAAAGGCGTACAGTTCCAATCACACATCAACGGCGATACGCTTTTCATCGGACCTGCGGAAGCCATGCAGATCCAGCATGCGCTGGGCGCAGATATCATCATGGCATTTGATGAATGCCCGCCTTCTACGGCAAAACGCAGCGAAATCACAGCCGCAGTGGACAGGACGCTACGCTGGGCACGACAGTGCAAAGAGATCCATACGCAATTATGCAAGCAGAAACAGACCTCCCCGCTCCTCTTCGGCATCGTGCAGGGCGGACTGGAACGCGATTTACGTGAAAAATGCGCGCAGGAACTGCAGGCAATCGGTTTCGACGGGTACGCCATCGGCGGACTGGCTGTGGGCGAATCCGAGGCGGACATGCTCAGCATCGTGGAAACCGTCTGCCCGATGCTCCCTGCAGACGCGCCACGGTACTTGATGGGCGTAGGAGAAAGACATCAACTGCAAGCGTGCGTTGCACGGGGTATAGACATGTTCGACTGCGTGCTGCCCATGCGCATCGCGCGGCACGGCATCATCCTTCTCCACGATGGAAACCGCATCCGCATAAGCAATACGGAATTCCGCACCGCGCATGAACCCATAGACCCGGATTCCCCGTCCCTTTTGAGCAGAACGCATGCACGCAGCTACCTCCATCACCTCATGCGCATACGCGAGCGACTGGGCGAAACAATTGCCCAGATGCAGAATCTGGGTGTCACGCTCGAAACGATGCAGCAACTGCGCGCACACATGGAACGTGAACATACAGAAATGCAACGCAGGTAGCTTTATAAGCATAAATATTGTATAATAATCTTAGAAACACACAATGATACCTTTTCTACACACACTGAGACCCGTCGCGAATCTGGCGAATAAGCTGGAAACGCTCGCGCGTGGAAAATTGTGGCTGCAGGCGATAATCGGTCTATTCCTGGGCGTGATCGTCGGCCTGCTCCTGGGTCCCGATTTCTCTCTGATCTCACCAGAAGTGGGTGGCACGATCACCAACTGGCTTGCTCTGCCCGGAGAAATCTTTCTCCGACTCATTAAAATGGTGCTCATCCCGCTGGTAGTAGCTTCGATCATCCGCGGCATCGGCGCATCCAGCATCCCACAATTGCGTGCGGTCGGCATACGACTCATAGCGTACGTACTCCTGAGTACCGCAGCAGCCGCAAGTATCGGTATAGCGCTAGCACGCACCATTCGCCCAGGAACATACGTTTGGCAAGCAACAGGATCAGAAAGTGCAGATGTAGCTGCTACAGCTACACGCATCAGCCAACCGTTGCCGCAACTCATAGCGAATATCGTACCCGACAACCCACTACAGGCAGCACTGCATGGCGAGATGTTGGGTGTCGTAATATTCGCCGTATTCATCGGCATAGTCTTCGCCACGAAAGAGCAAAATAAAATCGGACACCTCCTCCAGCTCTTCGACGGCATTCTGGACGTGTGTATGACCGTGGTGCAGTGGGCGATGTGGCTGGTGCCGCTCGCGGTGTTCGGTCTCACGGCACGGCTCGCCGCACAGGCCGGCATAGAAACACTCGTCGGTATGGGCGTGTACGTGGCGACCGTCATCGCCGGTTTGCTGATCCTGCTTCTACTCTACTACGCACTCGTACTGTTCGCAGGCATGAACCCCCTCTTCTTTGCGCGCAAAATCGCCAAAACCCAGCTACTCGCCTTCTCCACCTCCATGTCTGCAGCAGTCATGCCGCTCTCGATCCGCACGGCGCAAGAAGATCTGGGCATAGATTCTGCAATATCGGAAGTGGTCATCCCGCTCGGCACGACGGTGAACATGGCCGGAACCGCACTCTACCAATCCATTGCCATCCTCTTTCTGGCGCAAATCGCAGGCATAGAACTCACAATCACACAAACAGGCATGCTCGTCCTCACATTGATTGCATCGTCTATTGGCACGCCATCCACTCCGGGAGTCGGCGTCATCATTCTGGGAACTATCGCGGGGAGTTTCGGGATACCGACAACGGGGCTGGTACTACTCATCGGAGTGGACCGTATTCTGGACATGTGCCGTACGGTACTCAACGTCACAGGAGATCTGACAGCCTGTGTATTGCTGGACCGCCCACACAAGAAACTCAACATACTACATACAATGCAAAACGCTGCAGTAGGTACTCTGGCGGGGGCGCAGTCATCGTGATCACCAACACCGCTAGGTCAGCAGCGCCGTTGCGATGGAAAGGTAGATGAAAAGACTCGTAGCATCAACAATAGACGTGACCAGCGGTCCGCTGGCCACAGCAGGATCAAGACGCATGCGCGTGAGTAAGAAAGGCAAAATGCTCCCGATCAAATTGGAAATGATAATAATGCACACCATGGAGAGCGCTATGATCAAACCAACGATAGGGCCACCCCGGAAAACACCGAGTACAGCGCTAAGCAGAGCGAGCGTCAAACCCAACATCACACTGACGATAACCTCTTTGCTCAGAGTACGAAGCCAATTGGACGCCGTGACGTCACCCGTGGCGAGTGCGCGGATCATGAGCATCGCCGACTGCGATCCGGTATTCCCGCCACTATCGATGAGCAACGGGATGAAGAACGCCAGCGTAATGGCCGAAGAGAGCGTAACTTCGTAGGCGGCGATCACCCCGGAAGATGCCAAATTCACCAGAACGAGAGCCGCGAGCCAACCCACCCGCCGAGAATACAGATTCCACAGATCAGCATGCGCATAACTCGTGGAAAGAGGAGCCATACCGGATGTGCGGTAAAAGTCCTCTGTCGTTTCCTCCTCCGCCACATCCATAATGTCATCGAACGTGACAATGCCGATGAGTACATTGTGCGAATCGACAACGGGCAGCGCGGCCAGCGCGTGTTCCTGCATGACATGCACAGCGGATTCCTGGTCATCGGATGCATTGAGCGACACAACGTTGCTCTGCATAATATCTTCGATATTCTGGCGCGGTTTGGCTATGAGGAGCATGCGCAACGTGAGTACGCCAACAAGCTCCCACGTGGCACTGCGCACGTAGAGCACGTCGATCATCTCACTTCGCGCCGCCTCCTTACGCACATGCCCCAGAGCGCGTTGTACCGTCCAGTTCTGCTGCAGCGCAAGATAATCCGGCGTCATTAAGCGACCGACACTCTGCGGAGGGTACCCCAGGAGCCAGCGCGTTTCGCGCAGGTCTGCGGGATTCAGGAGCGAAAGCAACCGGCGTGTCACTTCCGCAGGCAATTCGTCGAAGAGTTCCGTACGCTCATCCGGTCGGAGCGACGCGAGCAGTTTGCGTGCTTCTTCGTCCGTCAGGCTGGCGATGATCCGATTCTGGTCATCGCCCTGCAACTGAGCGAAGACTTCGGAAGAGAGCGCTCTGGGCAACAAACGGAACAGGAGCATGCACTCCGCTCCACCTACGGAAAGAAGAAGGTGTGCTAGCGCGGGCGGATGCTGCTGCGACAGAAAGGTGCGCAAGGCGGGCCATTGATGTTCTTTGGCCATCAGACTGCGCACTTTGCGCACACTGATCGTCGAATGGTGATGCAGTGTCATGTGCCATGAGAAATACCCGAAAGAGTCTACAGACGAAAAACCGGCGCACCAAACATTTGCATATATACATCACGCACCAAAAGAACACACGTATCATGCAACCACCTCTGCCTTCTTACCGACCGTGATTTTCGTAATCTCAATATCGGTGAAATCCTGCCGGTGTCCATGCACGCGGCGATAGCGTTTGCGGCGCCTCATTTTGAAAACACGGATCTTCTCTCCGCGACCGTGGGCAATGACTTTCGCTTCTACAGACGCTCCGGCGACAGTCGGCATACCAACAGTGACGTCGTCATCACTCCTGGCAACGAGCAGAACCGTATCGAACGTCACCGTCTTGCCTTCCTCCACGTCAAGCAAAGGAACAGAGAGTGCATCCCCTTCCGTCACTTTCTCCTGGAAGCCGGCAATGTCGACAATGGCAAACATGCTGCGCAGAGTCTACGGAATCCAAGCCCGGTAGCAAGTGAAAGGCACAAAAAATAGCAGCAAAACTCCAGAGACGCCGCGTGCGCAGGCCGTGTGCGCAGCGTACCATCCGTATGACCTATCATCCGCATGTCGATCCCTGCATCTGCAAACACGTGCCAGTCTGTGCCCCAAAATATCACCAGACTCTACCTGCTGTCCGGCCTGCAGAGCATGGTAATCGGCATGCCTATCGCCGTACTGTTCTGGCAGGATAACGGCCTGTCGTTGCAACAGATCTTCATATTGCAAGCGGTGTTTTCCATCGTCCTCATCGCTCTGGAAATCCCAACAGGACACCTGGCGGACCGTTGGGGACGAAAGAATTCGCTCCTCCTGGGCAGTCTGTTCATCACTATGGGATACAGCATATACGCCGTGGGAGCATCGTTCAGAGCATTCTTGGCAGCAGAAATCGTCATCGCCTGCGCATTCAGCCTGAATTCCGGTGCACTGGAAGCACTCATGTACGATTCGCTACTCGAACACGGAGCACAGCACACATCCCGCCGCGTCTTCGGCAAACAATTCATGATTATGCTCATGGCGGAAGCGGGAGCAGGTATTGCCGGAGGATTGCTGGCACTGACGAGTTTGCGCCTGGCGATGGCCGCCACAGTGCCGTGCATGGCTCTGAGCATCGGTGCGGCACTGAGTCTCAGGGAACCGCAACGCATGCACATGCCGTGCACAAAGCACCTGGCACACATACGGCATGCCGTATCGCATGCACTGCACCACGACGTGCGCCTGCGCAGCGTCATTGCACTCTACGGCGTACTGGGAACACTGACACTCTTCCTGGCATGGTTCACGCAACCCTACCAACAACTCGCCAACCTGCCTATTGCGTTCTTCGGCGTTACACACGCCATTGCTCTATTGGGAGCAGCATGCGCAGCTCGCACCATGATGTGGCTGGAGAAGAAAATGGATGACCGGCTGCTGCTCATCGTACTCACAGCGATCATCATCAGCACATTCATGGTGCTCTCCGCCATACACCCCGCCATCGGCATCTTTGTATTACTGGCGGGAAGAAGTGCGTTCGGCGCCCTAAAACCTCTGGTCAACGACATACTCAACAAACTAACGGCATCGAACATGCGGGCGACCGTGCTCTCGATTAATTCCTGCACATTCCGCATTGTCTTCGCATCCGCTGCACCGATAATCGGCACCATTGCAGACGTGACATCAATACAACGATCTCTGCTGATTCTGGGCACTGGAGGAGGCCTGCTCGCACTCATCGTTTTCATCCTGATGCGCAGAGTGTGGGACAAGCTGCCACAGTAGTGCATACCTACCTGCGACTACGAATCAGCGTCTGTCGCAATAATTCCGCTAGTGCGTATCGAACCTCTTCTGTAGCAGCAACAGCATTGATTCTTCGGACATACTCCGCATGAAGACCGTTGTCACCGACCTCCTCGGCATCGGCTATTTCATCGCGCAATACACACTCTGCGGGAGAGAGAACATCGGAATACAGGATACTTTGAATTTCAGTATTGGCAGTACTCATAGAAACGAGGGGGGAAACACAATGTATAATATCCTACTACAAAATATATATGTCAAATTCCAGCCCCGTTCAGAAGCATCGCAACAGAGAAAATGGCTTCCATACGCATGTTTTATGGACGAATTCTCTGGTATAATACTCGGATGTCTGCAGAGAACACCGTTCCGGCAACACCGTGGTACGCGCGGGAAACAGATGATGTCTTGCGCATCCTGAAAGCAACACCTGGCGGTCTGACGAGCGAAGAAGCACAGAAACGCCTGGAGCACTACGGAGCAAACGAACTGCCAAAACAACCAGCACCCACGATAGTAGCGTTGTTCTGGAGGCAATTCCGCAGCCCGCTCATCTTTATCCTCGTAGGCGCCGCCGTACTGTCGCTTGCCGCAGGAGAGCACATTGATGCGTTTTTCATCGCTGTCGTACTCATCCTCAATGCGGTCATCGGCTGCATACAGGAATGGCGCGCCGAACGGAACGCTCGCGCACTGCAGCAGCTACTCACAATACAGGCAATCGTCCTGCGCGACGGCGAAGTGCAGGAACTGCCTGCGGATACAGTCGTGCCCGGCGACATCATCATTCTGGAAGCGGGCAACCGCGTACCAGCCGACGTGCGACTCCTCTCATCATACAACGTAGGAATCGACGAATCACTGCTGACGGGAGAATCGACAGCAGTCGCAAAAAACGCAGAATTGATGATCGGCGAGGATACGCCGCTTGCCGAAAGAACAACGATGGCATTCGCAGGATCAGTCGTGATTCGGGGCCGAGCCAAAGGCATTATCGTAGAAACCGGCAGCGCAACCATCGTAGGACAACTGGCGCGCAGTATTGCAGAATCCGATGGCGGTATGCCGCCGCTGATGTACCGGCTCAAACGATTTAGCCAAATCGTGGGTATCGTCATCGTGGGAGTGGCAACATTCACGGGAATAGTGGGCATACTGTGGCGAGGATACGGTATAGAAGAAATGGTGCTGTCTTCGGTAGCACTCATGGTCGCAGCGATACCCGAAGGATTGCCCATTGCTCTCACAGTCGCACTGGCCATTGCCGCGTCCCGCATGGGCAAACGGGGAGTCATTGTCCGCAGACTCGCAGCCGTGGAAGGACTGGGAAGCTGCACGCTGATTGCAACAGACAAAACAGGAACACTCACGTGCAATGAACTCACGGTACGAGAGATTCTCACGGCAGACGGTGCATCGCTCCAAGCCACAGGTGAAGGATTTAAACCGGAGGGAAAAATCCTGTCGCAGGGCACGCCGATAGCACCAAATTCCCATCCACTGCTGCAGCGATTACTGCGCGCAGGCGTGCTCTGTAACGAGGGAGACCTGCACCAGCGTGAGACGGAATGGGTATGGCACGGCGACCCGACGGATATCGCACTACTCTCGCTGGGGCTAAAAGGAGGGTGGAATCCGCAGGCGAGCTGGGAATTACACCCGCAGGTGCACGCCATTCCCTTCGAATCCGAACGACGGTACGCCGCGAGCTACCACACGATGAAAGACGAGGGCACATTCGGATTCGTGAAGGGGGCACCGGAACAAGTGCTGGCAATGTGCACGGGCAGTGACGACGAAAAGCAACATTGGAAAGCACAGAGCATTGCACTGGCGGAAAACGGCTACCGCATTATTGCTCTGGCAGAAAGAGTATACGCGCAGGCACCCGATCCAAATGCACTGCCTCTCGAACCAGAGGAACTCACATTTCTGGGATTTGTAGGCATGATTGATCCCCTGCGCAGCGGAGTACAGGAAGCCATACGTAACTGCGCCAGTGCAGGCATACGCGTCTGCATGGTTACGGGCGACCACCCGGCAACCGCTCTAGCCATAGCGCGCGATCTGGGACTCGCAACGAATGTCAAAGAAGTAATAACCGGAACGGATATAGAGCAAATGCCGGTAGAAGAACTGCAGCACCTGCTAAAAACGGTGCGAGTATTCGCGCGCGTAACACCTGCGCAAAAACTCGACATCGTCAAAGCGGCGCAGGCAGCAGGAGAATTCGTGGCAGTAACAGGAGACGGCGTGAACGACGCACCTGCGCTGCGCTGCGCCAACATCGGCGTCGCCATGGGGCAACGCGGAACGGACGTGGCACGCGAAGCGTCCGAACTCGTGCTCAGTGACGATAATTTCTCCAGCATTGTCGCCGGTGTAGAAGAGGGACGCATTGCCTACGACAACGTTCGCAAAGTCATCTACCTCCTCATCTCCACCGGAGCCGCAGAACTCGCACTCCTGACCGTAAGCATCCTTGCAGGACTGCCTCTGCCGCTACTCCCGCTCCAGATGTTGTGGCTCAATTTGGTAACGGAAGGCATACAGGATGTTGCCCTTGCGTTTGAACCGGGCGAAGGAGATGCGCTAAAGAAGCCGCCTCGCAGACCGCGCGAACATATTTTTAACCAACTCATGATCGAACGCGTCATAGCCGCCGCACTAGTGATGAGCGCCATAGCACTCGGCACGTTCTCCTGGCTGCTCACACATGGATGGGGCGAAGCAGAAGCACGCAACGCCATACTGCTCCTCATGGTGCTCTTCGAACTCATCCACATCGGCAATGCGCGTTCGGAGAAAAAATCCGCTTTCCTGCTCTCGCCACTACGCAATCCCCTGCTGATGCTCGGTACGCTCATTGCGTTCCTCCTGCATCTCGGATCTCTGTACATACCATTCATGCAATCCATTCTGCAAACACAGCCCGTATCGCTGGAAGTGTGGGGATGGCTGTTGCTGCTAGCCTTCAGCGTGCTGGCTGTTATGGAAATACATAAGCTCTTCTGGCGCATGCGGTACGGCACGAACCATAACGGCACCGTCCAAATAGGCACCGCCCCCTAAAAACCATTTTAAAACTCACCTGCTACTCGCTGCGTAATGCGTTGCGCTCCGGAGACAAGGAAGAACCACTCTGCGCAACTGCATCGACTGCCTACATGAACACGGTGCCGATATCCCAATCATCCACGGCAAGCATGAGCGTCACTTTCGTTCCATGTTCTGCAATAGCAACGTGACTGACGGTAAACTCGCGACCTCCCAAACTCATGTCAATTCACCCTCGGACTAAAGTCCGGGGCTTGTTCCTTGCTCCTGCGCCCACTGCATCCTGATATAGGTTTTCATATCTTCTTCGCTCGCTCGTCCAACGGTTTCCGCGAAATAGCCATCTGTCCAGAATGAATCACCCCAACGCCACATCCAGCGTCATCATCACCAGGAATCCAAGCATGGCAGCCGCAGTTGCAATATCCGTGTGCCCCGCACGCTGGCTCTCCGGTACCACCTCTTCCACTACAACGAAGATCATTGCCCCCGCAGCGAACGCGAGCGCATACGGAAGCATTGGCTGCATCACCATAACAGCCGCAGCACCAATCACGGCGGCAATCGGTTCCACAACAGCAGAAAGCTGTCCGTACCAAATACATTTTCCGTTCGACATCCCCTCTCGCCTTAAAGGAGCAGCTACTGCAAATCCTTCCGGGAAATTTTGAATGCCTATGCCAAGTGCCAATGCCACAGCACCTGCAAGAGTGATCGCATCACCACCGTTCGCCAGAGCACCGAACGCGACCCCTATAGCTAATCCTTCTGGAATATTATGGAGCGTAATAGCCAAAACAAGCAGTGTCGTCTTGTGTAGATGCGTATGAGGCCCTTCTGCTTCTGACTTCGAGAAA
>JAAYXY010000079.1 GCA_012515645.1 Candidatus Peribacteria bacterium
GACGTCCGCCACGCTCGTAACCAGGACATCGGCAATCTGGCGAGGAGAGCATTGAAGACGCTTGGCATATTGCAACGCCACAGGCGTTGCAATATCCCCATGAAACTCCTCCTGAGGCATATGCCAAGACACCACTGCATCTGGAGATGCGCCGAGAGAAATGAGTGCATCCTGCACGGCCTTTGTTAGTGCTGAAATCAGCTCCATGAACAAAAGATATATTCAAATAATTGCTTGGAATATACTGGAAATATCGGAATGTGCTACTTGTTTACATATTTTGATCTTGCTCAAAAAATATCCTCATGTTTGAACAATATATGTATCCATGTTTTATGGGTGGCTACGAGGAGATATTATTCTGAACAATTTTAAAGAACACACAAAGATATTTGGCTTAAGAAAAGGATATTCCCTGTATCATAACATTGTGCTATACTACAAAGATGACACGCCGTATCACCATGGGGCTCTTGGCCATCCTACTTATCACTGGATGCACACAAAAGAGCAATGATACAACAACACATGATCAACTGCTGGATACAACTGGTGCTATTTCTGGCATCGTAGCTACAGTAAAACTCACCATACAACACAAGGAGCACTATGAAATAATAAGACCTTCAGCAAGCCTGGGGCTCTATGCAACTCTGCATCTTGCTCAAGGGGCATTCTTGCAGGTTCAAACTGCCAAAGCAGGTATAGAAGCGCAACAAAAGCTCCTCATAGGGCAGATGGAACCAGAGAGCAGTGAAACATTTTCCCTGCTCAAAGAGTTCGGCATCATACTGCAAGTCGATATAGCCGATATGCTCAATAGAAGCACAGACAGACAGGAAGCACTTGAGCGTTATGAACGTAGCCTGGCAAACATCACGGAACTGGCTCAGCGCAAGGAACGGGAACTTGCAGCACTGGAAGAAACGCTGAGAACACAACAAAAAGAGCAACGCAACACTGTCCGTGCATTGCAAAAAGCGATCAATGACGCACTGAAAGCAAAAGAGTACGAGGTCGCAAGTGCCAAGCAGGAAGAAAACACGAGCGCCAATGCGAAGTTAGCAGAAACCGAAACCCGTCTTGAGCAAACGAACGATATACAGAAAATTTACAGGGAATTGCTAGAAATAGCAGAAAAACGCCAAAGGGCTCTAGCAGAGAACCGAAAAATACTGATCGCAGGATTGAAAGTGATGAATGTACCGGGAGTTGAAGAATTGGGTATTTTGGAAAAAGAGGGATTCCTGAGCAGATTTACTACAGGAGAAAGCAACACAACCTCACAGCCGACGGATACCCGCTTCGGCACGATACCCGGCAACCGCTAAGCCGTTGCCGGACACTGGAATCTGTGCTACAATTACAGGATTTATGGCACTCAAAAACACAAAAATAACACAGGGCATTAGCCACGTTGTGCTGCTGGCAGCAATCGACGACCTGCTTGGCATCCAGAAACAAGCAGTAGACACGCTCGTGCAGAAGAACGACGGAGACAAGCTGACACAAACGGATAAGACCATCATTAAGAGATATGAAGAAGGACTGCAGAAAACATTGGATCTGATTGCACCTGCGGGCATGGAGATCAAGAACAATAAAATCGTGCTCAACGACCGGCATGCACGCGTGCTGTACGTGTATAACTGGCCTAACTATCTGTACCCCAACTGGCTCGCGGCTACGATCAACTTCGACGCTGAATTCGACATTGCCCAGTATATTTACCCATCCAGCAACACCATCATCATGAAGATGCTGCGCAAGAAGGTGACGGAGATGCGCGCATCCGTCCGCATGCTGGAACAGAAGGGCATTGTTCGTGACCCCGTATTGGAAGCAGCGCTCCAGGATGCGGAGGAATTGCGCGACCTGCTGGCACGCGGTCGCGAAAAACTCTTCCAGTTTGGCATGTATATCACGCTGTATGAACAGGATGAAAAAAGACTGAAAAAACTGGAGACGGATATCGAATCCCTGCTCGGAGGAAAATTGGTGCTCACCAAACCGGCCGTATTCCAGATGGAACACGCCTGGAATAGCACACTGCCGCTGTGCCTGGATGAACTGGAAATCAACCGAAACATGAACACGTCGCCGCTGGCGACAAGCTTTCCGTTCTCCAGCGCGGACCTCACAAGCGATCACGGCATCTTGTACGGCATCAACCGCCACAACGACAGCCTGGTCATCTTCGACCGGTTCGATTTGCCCAATGCAAATGCAACTGTATTCGCCACATCGGGCGCAGGTAAATCATTCATGGTCAAGCTGGAAATTCTGCGATCGCTGATGTTCGGAACCGAGGTCTTCGTCATCGACCCGGAAAACGAATACGTAGAACTCAGCGAAACAGTGGGAGGCAGTCACATCCCCATTTCTCTGCAGAGCTCACATCGCATCAACCCGTTCGACCTGCCAAAAGCCGTACGCGGTGAAGAAGCGGAGACGGGGGAAATCCTGCGGGCATCCGCAATCAATCTGCACGGCCTCTTTAAACTCATGCTCGGCACCCTGACACCTGCGGAAGACGGCATCCTGGATAAAGCAATTCTGGATACCTACGCGCTGAAGAAAATCACGATGGACACCGAAGATACCAGTGGTTTGGAACCGCCGACGATGCGCGATCTCGTAGACGTGCTTTCCACCACAGAAGGCGGCGAACACATGGCGCAGACCCTCAAGAAGTACACCGAAGGTAGCTACGCAGGCATGTTCGACCAACAGACGAACATCGAGCTGGAAAAACAAGTAGTGGTATTCCAGATCCGGGACTTAGAAGAACAGCTGCGCCCTATCGCAATGTACGTCATTCTCAACTTCCTTTGGAATCGTATCCGCGCAGATTTTAAGAAACGATTCCTGGTCATCGATGAAGCATGGAACCTGATGCAACATGAAGATTCCGCCAGATTCCTCTACGGACTCATTAAACGCGCGCGCAAATACTACCTCGGCATCACCACAATTACGCAAGACGTAGAAGACTTCGTAAACTCACCGTACGGCAAACCGATCATCACGAACGCATCCCTGCAGGTCCTGCTGAAGCAATCACCATCCGCCGTGGATAATCTACAAAAACTCTTCTACCTTACCGATGGAGAAAAATATCTGCTACTCAACTCAGATGTGGGACAGGGTCTCTTCTTCGCCGAAAACAAACATGTCGCAATACAAATTGTCGCCAGCCCACAAGAAGAGCAGCTGATCACCACCAAGCCGAGGAAGTTTTGGCAAAAAAAAAGGTAAAGAAAGCCAAGAAAGACGCTGCATCACATGCGGCTGCAACCGCGCTAAACAGTTCTGAGAAACCGGTACAAGAACAGATACAGGAAGAACAATCAGCTGAAACAACCGCACCAATAGAAGTGCCAAAGGCAACGGAAGCAGAAACCGAGGCACAGACTCCGGAACCGAAAGAAGCTCCACCGAAACCCAACAATGAAAGCGAAACTCATACAGAAGAATCTGAGGTGCTGCAGAAAATCAAACCGGAAACGCCGAGTAATAAGAAGATCCTGAATGCTGTGGAATCTCTGAAGAGCGGCGAATCACTGGAACGCATCGTACAGATGGAAATGCAGGAAAATGCCGAAAGGGACAGCGAAAGTGCAGTGCAGGAAGAAAAAATACAAGGAGAACGAGAGAAAGAAAAACACGCAGATGAACCTCCGGAAACAACACCGCAAAACCCGAACGCAATGCCTGCGCCACAAGAAATACCAATAGAGAAAAAAGTACCGGAGAACCCGGAGAACCCGGAGAACCCGTACCTCGGAATACAACCAGAGAAACTGAAGGGATAAATCCCTATTGCGTTGCTGGTACAACCTTCCAGCGCAAATCCTGCTTTAAGCTGCCAGGCAGCGCAAAACCCGCTGCCTTCTTATGCCCGCCACCCTGAAAGCGGCTTGCCATCTGCGCGACATCGACATCATCACGCAGGGTACGTAGCGACCCTTTCACAGTCCCATCACGTTCGGAGAGGATGAGAGAAAAACGCATGCCGGGAACGGCATTGACGTAATCAATGGCACCCGTAAGTTCAGAAGCATCTGCACCCGTGGCACGAAAATCCCCCTGCGTCACAGCGGAAATGGCACCTCCTTCCTCTGTAATGGTGATCTTTTCCAACACACGCCCCCATAGCTTAAGCGTACTGAGTTTGGCGGTACGGAACACGGCTGTCACGATTTCCTGTTGCCGCGCCCCATCACGCAACAGACGCGCAACAGTGCGATAGACTTCAGCCGTAGTGTTGCTGTGCAGCAAACCACCGGTATCGGTGTACACACCAGTGAGCAGACAGGTAGCGCAGTCAGCATCTATGTGCCAAGTGAGCGCATCGGCGAGTTGCAATACGATCTCACAACTGGAAGCCGCGGCAGGCACAACAATGTTCACTGTGCCAAACTGCGTATTCGTTGGATGGTGATCGATATTCACGCTCGGCATGCCGGGCGCAAAGAGCTGCGGATGCGACTCGTGGAGTTCTGTGAGTTTAGGCTCGGCGCTGTCTAAGAACACACATGCATCCCCCTCCAAAACCGAAGGAGGCCCCTGCACCGTGCGTACGCCGGGCAAAAAAGTGAAAACATCAGGCACAGGATCAACGCAGTGCATCTGCACAGTCGTCTGCGGATACACGCGTGCAAGTAACATGCCAATGCCCAAAAGAGAACCGACTGCGTCACCGTCCGGATTGCGGTGACAAATGCAAAGAATGCGCTTTGCCTGGCTAAAAACCGATTGTGCCTGCCCTGCAAGATCCGACCGTATCATAAAGGACGCGAGCCTACAGCGCAGGGGGAGCTATGGGCAAACGTGTGGTCTTGCGTACAGGAGTCAGGTGTCGTTTGGCTCTATATCCATGCCGGAAAGCAGCGCATCAATGCGCGAAGCGCGGATCGGTGTTTCGTCTACACGAAAACGCAGACGGGGAATATGCCTGCTGCGCAGGCATCCAAGATCGCGCTGCAGACGCGCGCGCTGGGATTCCAAATACGCCAATGCGGCCTCCGGATTGCGCAACGCACTTACGTATGCAGTCGCATAAGCACCATCGGCAGAGACAACGACTTCGGTGAATGACACGACGCCACATTCCAATGGACATGTGCGCAATACGGGAGCGATAATCTCTCGTACGGCGGATGCCAGAGCTGCAGAACGTTTGGACATATACAAATGGTACGATGCACATCGTATCGTGTATTGCACATGCAACATACCAAAATTCCAAATACACGATACGCTACAAGCAAAGATGCACTATGCTTTACCTGTATGGCTGCCTCACCCCTACACATCATCTTCTGCGGCACCTCCACTTTCGCCATTCCGGCGCTCTGCGCACTCATGGAAGCAAAGAATATGGCCATCGATCTGGTCATAACGCAGCCGGATAAGCCTGTGGGTCGCACACAGGCAATAACATCGCCGCCCGTCGCGATTGCCGCGAAAGAATACGGCTTACCAATCGCACAACCAGCAACCATCAACAACATGAGCATAGGAGGAACCACACCGGATTTTCTTATTGTCGTTTCCTACGGGCAGCGCATCGGAGATGCCCTGCTCGCATTGCCGCGCATTGCGCCAATCAACATTCACCCTTCCCTGTTGCCGCGATGGCGGGGAGCCTCCCCTATCCAGCACGCGCTACTGGCCGGAGACAAGCAGACAGGCGTGACGATCCAGCGTATGGTGGCAGAAATGGATGCTGGACCGATTCTTGCACAGCAAGAAACGCCCATCGGTGCAGAAGAAACCGCAGAAGAACTGCACGACCGTCTGGCAGATATGAGCGCACAAATGCTGGTACCTACACTGCAGAAACCTCTGCAGGAAAAAGCGCAGAATGAAACAGAAGTCACCGTGTGCGGAAAACTCAGCAGAAATGACGGTTACGTCGACCCCTCAACCATGACCGCCGAGTATATCCACCGGCGCATACGGGCACTCGTCCCATGGCCGGGCGTACACTGCAGCATTGAAGGTCAGACCGTCAAACTGCATAGAGCGACACTAGAGCCCACAGAAAAGAGCCTGCCGCTGCAATGTGCAGAATCGACAGTGCTCTTTATAACGCGGTTACAATCCCCCGGCGGCCATGTACTGCCCGCAGACGCATGGCTGCGAGGCAAGCAGCAAAGGACATAATGTCCTTACAGATACTCTTTCATTTCCTGGAATGCTTTGATGAACGCATCCAGATCTTCGGCATCGAACATGATCGTGGTCTTCTGACCACCCCGGGACTTCTCCGAGACTTTGAAGAACTTGCCGTTGCTGGATTCCTTAAGATCAATGTAGAACGTGCGCTGTCGCCCCTGTATGGAAACAGAGTGCAATTCATCTGCAAAACGGCGATGAGCGGACTGGCTCGCTGCGGGTGCGGGAACCGCATCGGGGGTATCGTTTTCCTGACCGGCATTGCCGGAGAGTTCGGCCATAGGATCAAACATGAGAAAGTGGAGAAAGAAATATACGTGCTCCCTTCACCAGAACATTCGCCTCCGTGGGGCTGGATGTGACTGTAAACTGAGAGCGCAGAAAGAATAAAAGATCGTGAAAGGAATGCAAGAAAAGAGCGACGAATGCAGGCAGGAGCGCCAATACAGCGATTATTCGACCTTCGGGAACAGGATGGCCGGCTCCCCCACCTTCTTCCAGGCCTTCTGGCTGCCCCACTGCTTCATCTCTGGAGTAATGACGAAGTCCTTCTCCAACATCTTCTTTGCATACGGTACATTGAGCTGCGTACTGATCTTCTGCGCCGTCTCCGGGATGAAGGGGAGGAGCATGAGGGAAATATGACGAAGATTTTCCGCCAATGCGCCAAGAACAGCCTTCCGATCCTCAGCAGACTTCTTCCATGGCTCATTTGCATCGATGAATGCATTGCACACTTCCATTTTTCGCACCGAAAGTTGTAAGACACGACTCATATCGTATGCATCTAACCCATCGGTATATTCCTGCCAAATTGCTCCATACGATTCCGGCCAAAACTGCTCAGGAGGCGCCTGCACTGCACTGCCATCCTTCCCAAGAAGGACAAGCGTCCTCTGAAGAAGATTACCCAATTTGTTGCGCAGAACTGAATCATAGAGCTCTGAAAAACGCCCCCATGCAAAATCGCCATCCCGCCCAACCGGAACCTCGTGGCTCAAATAGAACCTGAGTGCATCGACCCCGTACTTTTCAATCACATCCTGCGGCGCCACGACATTCCCGAGCGACTTGCTCATCTTTTCCCCCTCACTCGTAAGGAATCCGTGGATCAGGAGGCGATCTGGGGGTCTGACGCCGGCATGCCGGAGCATTGCCGGCCAGATGAGTGCGTGGAACCGCGCAATATCTTTACCAATCACATGCGTGACCTCCGCATCGTCCCAAAACGCACGATCCTCGCGATCGGTAAAGAACCCCAAACCGGAGATGTAGTTGGTAAGAGCATCACACCACACGTACATCACGTGATCGGGGTCGTCAGGCACGGGAATACCCCAATTCAGACTGCTCCGCGGACGCGAAAACGACACATCTTCCAATCCCTGCTCAATAAGGGAGAGTGTTTCCGAGGCACGAAACTTGGGAATCATGGTGTACCCGCCATCCGCGGCCAAAAGTGCACTGAGCCAGTCGGTATCCTTGCTGAGTGAAAAGAAATAGTTTTCTTCCATGACTTTTTCGGGTTCCACTTTATGGATGAGGCACTTCCCTGCTTCCAAATCTTTTTTGGTGAGGAACCGTTCGCAGCCGCTGCAATAGAGCCCTGTATAGCTGCGCTTCTCCAGTCTCCCCGCATCGCGGAGCTTCTGCCACAGGGCCGTCACCGTAGGCCAGTGCTGCTCCTGGTCAGTCGTGCGCACGAAAACGTCATACTGGATACCCAGGCGCGCGTAGAGCTCCTGGAACAGCGGAACATTGCGATCAACCAGTTCCTTGGGCAATAGACTTTCTTCCTGCGCCTTGCGCGCAATCTTGACTCCGTGCTCATCGGTACCGATCTGGAAACGCACCTCATCGCCGCGCAAACGGAACCAGCGGGCACACACATCCGCCAATACCTTCTCCAGCACATGCCCCATGTGCGGTGCGGCATTGGGATAATCGATTGCCGTTGTGATGTACTGGCGACGAGACATACGAAACATGCGCAGCGTAGCACAAGTCGCATCCACGGCACCTAGAAGATATCAATTGATATTCGTATCAATGAACGTTGCGAAGTACTGCACAACCAGATGACCAATAACAGCCAGGAAGACGCCAATTAATGCCGCAATGATAATTTCCTTCCCCTTGTTGCGCCCCTCGTCATTCCCTCCAGATGTCACGATCTTCAAGGCACCCCACAGGAACATAATCGTGGCAAAACCGCCGATGACCTCAAAGAGCAGCGCTCCTATACGCAACGCTAAACCGGATAGAAACGCCGTACCAGCGCCGCAATCAGGATGCAGGTTGCCTGCGTAATCGCAAATCCAGTTCGCGTGCGCGGACGGCAGTACAGAACCGAGAATGGGGAGAAGAATACGCAGCATATTAAAGACCGAGATTGAGAACGGCGGTAACAAGCGATTTTGACAGATTGATGATAATGGCACCTACAATCGCAAAACCAACAGCCTTACGCGCAGAAGTCACCTGATCGGAACTGCCTCGTGCAAGCACGAATTTGAAACCAGCAATGAACATGATGATCAGAAACACCGTATTCATGAGTGTGAGCATAAAATCAACGGCGGCGGCTATGGCCGCGCCGATGGGATTGCCGGCACCGCTCACTTGATCAGCTTTATCAACCACGAACGAAATAACCACTTGGGCCGTCAGAGCCAAGCCGAAACCGACTAACCCATACACCACGGAATTCCTGCCACTCGTGAACCGTGATTCATCACCCAGACTCATGAGAATTTGAGCACCACCCCACACCACAAAGAGTACAGCCAATGCCGCGATGAGGTACACGAGCAAATCGGCAACAGGTCCCAGAAGATCGACCACGGGATTCCCGCTTATATCGCAACCTCCCAAAAGCTTGCACGCCGTGGAAAGTCCTCCGTCCTGCGCGGAAGCCTGCGGGATGAACGAAGAGAGAGTAAGAGCACTCATACGAAGAAGAGATTATTGATCGTTCGCAACACAAAACCGGAAAACGAGAGGAGTAGAAGCCCGATAATCGCCTGCACGATTTTCTGTTGCCCCGAGCTGCGACGATCATCCTTACCACCGGAAGTCATAATCATATAACCGCCAAGCAGAACCCATATGATGCAAATCCCTACAGCAACCTGATAGAGCCAGGGGGCAGATTTTTCAAAGTACGTGAGCCAAATGCTAATACCGGGCCCAATGGGTAAACTCGTATCACCGCCCCACAGCGGCTGCGTAATGGTTATGGAATCCTGTGTCGGCTGTGCCGCCGGCATCTGAGCAGCAAGATGACACGGCGCCGCAGCCGTCAGGAATGCTGCAGCGACAATGCAGGCTGCAATGGCGTTTTTATGTATATACATCGCATTATTGTACCACAAAACACGGTTTTATGCGATATGGAGCGAGGGATAGCACTTCGTGGAGCGGGATACGGGAATCGAACCCGCCTTTCTGGCTTGGGAAGCCAGCGTACTACCACTGTACTAATCCCGCACATGAGGCCCACCTTCGCCTCTGACGGCTCGCCAGCCGTAGCACAGCGGCTTGTGTACACGGTAGTAGTACGTAATCCAGGACTACGGTGGGCAGCCTTCGCTGTGCGAAGGCTGGAGCGGATGACGGGAGTCGAACCCGCGACCTTCGCCATGGCAAGGCGACGCTCTAGCCAACTGAGCTACATCCGCAACAGAACAAATCGTACGGAGTTGGCACAGACGATGCAAGCACTCAAACGCCAAAGGCGACTGCAACCGGCGCTTCCACCCCGTACCGGGTGAACACAGGAACACCGGTGGATTCATTGAGATCAAAGGTTTGCTCCAGAATATCCATAATCTGCGTGCGCACAATCACGCACCCCATACTCTGAAAACGGCTTTCACGATCGAACATCACCTCTTCGGCAGCATGCTCATGAAAACCGTACGCCGTATGCGTCTGACCATCTTTGTACAAACGCAGGAACCGTCCGCTGGGTCCAAAGGTGATACGATCGCCCTTGATATCTTTGCTCTGCATAACCCAATCCCATGTAGGCGTCGTAGCATTGTAACCGCGACCGATGTAATACACCCAACGGCGCTGCCCTGTAATCACCGGGAACTGCACATACTCACCATCGGGATGAATGAGATACCCCTCGTTTACCTGGGTATCGACAACAATACGGTCACCAGACTTCGGCTGCCACCGATCAATGGATACCTGGTACGGCGCAGGCGGGAACAGGAGCTGCGCAAACAAAAATGAGCCGAGGAATGAAGTGGTCAGGAATGACAAAGTATGCTACTTTAATCTATTTTTATTTTTTGTCAATACTTTGTACGCCAAATCGGATGGTACCCCCGACAGGAATCGAACCTGTATCTTCGGCTCCGGAAGCCGACAGTCTATCCATTAGCCTACGGGGGCACGTCTATCAGACAAGCCGATAGAACTCTAGCGTATTCCTGGTCGTTTGCGCATCCACTTCCGCCAGGGAAATCCCCTTGGTCTCCGCAATGAGCTCTGCCACATCAAGAACAAACGCAGGTTCGTTCCGTTGCCCTCGCCTGGACTGCGGAACCAGGTAGGGTGCGTCTGTCTCAATCATCATGCGCTCAAGCGGGCATGCACGGATACACGCACGGATGTCTTCGCTCCTGGAATACGTAGCAATGCCGGTGAATCCAAGCATATATCCCCGCTCTACTAGGGGCGCTACATCCTCCCAACGCTCCGTGCAACAATGGATAACCAATGCCTGCGGCTGCACCTGAGCGATGATATCGCGCACATCGGCAATGGCTTTGCGGCAATGCACAACAGCAGGCATACGGAGCTCCTTTGCAAGATGGAGTTGTACGCGAAAAACCTCCTGCTGCACATCACGCGGCGAATGGTCATAATGGTAATCCAGACCGATTTCCCCCACGGCTTTCACTTTGGAGGAAGAATTGATGAGCCTCTGAAGGCGTTCCGCATCGCCAGCATCCCAATCCTTGGCATGGTGCGGATGCACGCCAACAGCTGCAAAAATATGCGAGTGTTGCTCCGCGATACGAATGCACTCCTCGGCTTCTGTGAGCGTATCGGCAATCGTGACCATGGCTTCTATACCGTGCTCTTCCGCTCGCAACAGCACGGCATCCAAATCGTGCGCGAACATGTGGTCGGCGAGGTGGCAATGGGAATCAATCATGGGAAAAACACGTAGATACTGCGGCTTATGCCGGAACTGTGAGCACCAGAATACAGCGGATCGTTTTCCTGGACGACAAAAAAGTGCGTAGGAAGAGCACCTTCCTATGGCAGGACCATGCGCATTGGGATACAATCGGCACGCATGATACGGGTCAGTAGCTCAGTGGTAGAGCAGTAGGCTTTTAACCTATTGGCCGTGGGTTCGATCCCCACCTGACCCACCACTGTAGAGTACACTCACAACAATGAAAATCGCCCTCGCACACGAACTGCTCACCATGAAAGGAGGCGCCGA
>JAAYXY010000080.1 GCA_012515645.1 Candidatus Peribacteria bacterium
CTGCGGCGCATCTTTCCAGTCCAGTAGCATCTTTCCCTGTTGCGATGGCTCGAACGCTACTCGCATGCCAATGGGGGCGGGCACGGCGATGCCCGGGTATCCAAAGACTACGGCGTATTCCCCGGATAGGATGATTTTGCCTGGCGCTGATGCGTTGTGAGCCATGCTATTCACCGAATCTTCGTGAGCGCTTCGTAAATTGCTCAATGATTGCCCCGATGTCCTGCGTCGTGAGATCCGGGAAGAGCTTGTCTACGAAGAACCACTCCGCGTACGCGCCCTGCCACAGGAAGAAGTTACTCACGCGTTGCTCGCCCGATGTCCGCACGATGATGTCGATGTCCGGGAGTTCGGGGTGATCCAAATGTGCGCGAATTTTTTCTTCACTTACTTCTTCGCCGGCCCCGAGTCTCTGCACTGCGCGCACGATCTCATCCCGCCCGCCATAGTCGAGCGCCAGATGCAGCGTGTGTGTACCGTAGGCGGCGGTTTCCTCTTCCATGTCCCGGATGAGCGTTGCCAGGTCCTTCGGAATTCGCTCCTTCTTCCCCGAGTGCACGAAACGCGTTTCATTCCTGTGGAAATTCGGCCGTTCTTCTATCAGGTACGTACGCAGCATCTCCATCAACTTTCCTATTTCTTCCGGGTTCCGTTTCCAGTTTTCCGTGGAGAAGAGCCAGAGAGTCAGAATGCCGATTTGCGGGTTCTCGCGGCACCACTCGATAATTCTTCGGATGACTTCTATTGCGCTCTCATGTCCTTTCCATGGCTGGAGCGCCTTGTTGCGCGCCCAACGGCGGTTGCCGTCCGGGATGATTGCCAAGTGGAGCTTCTTTTCTTGAGGCATTGTTATGTGCATAGCAGGTTCAGTGCTTCCGGGAACCAGGGGGTAAATTGTTCCGGTTTTTCATCCAGTTCAACTAGGAGCTCCTTGAGCGTGATCCAGCGGACTTCCGCTACTTCATTTGGATCGGGCATGAGGGCGGTTTCTTCCTCCACATTGCCTATCAGTACGGTGTCGTACTCATGTTCCGCACCGTTGCTATTGGGATCTGTTGCCTGGTAGACGAATGAACCGATTTCCCTGAGCGGGCAGGAAAACCCCAGTTCTTCCTGCAGACGCTTCTGCGCTGCGGCAACGGGATCTTCCCCCGATTGTGGGTGGCTGCAACAGGTGTTTGTCCATAGCAGCGGAAAAAGCTGTTTCTTGTCACTGCGTCGCTGCAATAGTAGTTCGTTCCCGCTGTTGCGGAAGACGAAAATCGAGAAGGCTTTGTGCAATACTCCATCGTTGGCGTGTGCATCTGCGGTGGGGCATGCGCCAGTCTCATTGCCGTCTGTATCGCAGAGTACGACATGTTTCATATGTGCAGCCTACCGCAACTGTGCAGGTATCGCACACACATTGCACTGCAACGTTTTTCTTTCTCCATTTCACTTCTGCGTTTGCATTTCCTATACTGGCACATATGGACTTTATTTTTGCATTCATAGAACCGTATCTGGGTGGGAATACACTGCAGGATTTATACGTTGCGCTCGGCATTTTTGTGGGAGCGCTGATTGTTTTGTGGGTTCTTAAAACGCAGGTACTTTCGCGCTGGGCGCGGTATGCGGCGACGACGCATTGGACGATTGATACCCTGATTGTGGATGCTTTACAGGGTATAGGATCCTCTTTTTACGTTTTTGTTTCCGTCTATGCCGCCGTACAAAATCTTGTGTTGCCCGTACTTGTGACGCGGGTGATCGAAGGTATTGCTCTCTTTGTCGTTGTTTACCATATTATCCGGATCATGAGCGCGTTGGTGCTGTATTTTTTGCAGCGGCAGATGGGGCGGGGTAAAGAAGAGAAGAATGTTTCTTCGGTGATAACCCTTTTCGTAAATATCACGCTCTGGTCCGTTGGTCTTGTGTTGGTGCTCTCGAACTTGGGGTTCGATGTCACGTCACTTCTTGCCAGTTTGGGTGTTGGTGGCATTGCCATATCGCTTGCATTGCAGAATGTTCTGCGTGATATCTTTAGCTCCTTTAGCATTGTTATAGATAAGCCCTTTAAAGAGGGTGATTTTATTATCGTGGGTGATCACATGGGTGTTGTGAAGAAGATTGGTCTTAAAACCACGCGTATCGAGGCGTTGCAGGGCGAAGAAATTATTATTTCCAATAATGAGCTCACGACTGTGCGGATTCAGAATTTTAAGCAAATGCACAAGCGGCGTATCCCTTTTACTCTGGGTGTTACGTACGATACGCCGGTGTCCAAGCTCAAAAAAATTCCCGGTATGGTGAAGAAAATCATCAAGGCACAGGATCACACTGAATTCGATCGTGCACACTTTAAGTCCTTTGGCGATTTCAGCCTGAATTTTGAATTTGTGTATTACGTGGATACGAATGAGTACAACATGTATATGGATATACAGCAGGCGATCAATCTTGGTATTGCAGAAGCATTTGCCAAGGAGAAGATTGCATTCGCATTTCCCACACAAACGGTGCATGTTGTGCAGCCGGCGTAGGTTCACATGAATCCGCGCAGCAGCGTGCCGACGCCATAGGCGATTGATGCCCCCATTGCTCCTATCAACACGACTTCCATTGCCCCCCGGATCAAGCGTTCCCGCGTGATAGCGCTCCTGGTGATGCCGAGTATCACCAGCGCGACGAATGTTGTTGCTGCTGCAATCGTAAATTGGTGTCGCCATGCATTTCCTATGATGTAGGGGAGGAGCGGTATGCTCCCGAACAGGCAGAAGGAGAGGAAAGTCATGGCACCGTGTGCTGCGGGGTGTGCGTCTGTTTCTACGGTCATGCGGTGTTCTTCGTACATCATGATGTCGAGCCAAGCCTTTTTATTGCTCGTAATTGCTTCTACCGCGCAATCCAAAGACTGTCCGCTAAGTCCCTTTTCCTCAAGGAAATGCTGTATCTCCGCTTTTTCCATTTCCGGATTATCCGAGATTTCCTCTTCCTCTTCCCGTCGCAGTTTATTGTATTGGTCGCGTTCCGATTTGAGCGAAAGGAAGTTCCCCGCGCCCATGGAAAATCCGTCAGCAAGCAGGTTTGCGATTCCTAGAATGATAATGACGTACGATGGCATGCCCGCCCCTACGGTTCCAGCGACTACTGCGAATGTTGTCACAATGCCGTCATTGCCTCCGTATACGATATCCCGGATGTAGGGACCCAGTTGGTGACCGTGGATATCGGTAGCCAGATGCCGCAAAATTTCCTGTTTTGATATATGTCGTATCATCATGTTCTATACTAGCGCACTGCATTACTCCGTGCGAACGCAGCAGTTATTCCTGTTGCGCAAGTGTGACGGATATCACCTTCTCTTCGCCGCGGTGTGCGATGCGGAGTTTTACGGTATCTCCGGGTGCTTTGCGGCGTATGACTGATGCCAGGGAATGTTCCAGTGTCAGCTTCTGACCGTCGACTTCCAGGATGATGTCGTTTTCCGCAATGCCTGCTTTATCCGCAGGCGACCCTGGGGTCACTGCCAGGTCTTCGGGTTCGTCACCCCGTACGACGAGCACACCGTAGTCGTATTGCAGATTATTGCGCTCCTGCATCGTTTTTGTGATCGGTATGTACCGCACCCCTAAAAACGCCCGCAGAATCCGGCCGTTTTCGCGGTAGCTTTCCAGAGCTCGGCGCAGATCGCTTGTCGGTATGGCGAATCCGATATTCTGAGCTCCTGCTGCGATCGCGGTGTTCATGCCTACTACAGTGCCTTCTGTGTTGAGCAGGGGACCGCCGGAATTCCCCTGGTTGATGGCGGCATCTGTTTGAATGATGCTTTCCAGCCGTTCAGCGGGACTTCCAATACCGCCGGCTGTCACATTGCGTTTGAGACCAGAGATGACGCCCACGCTCACCGTGTTACGGAATTCGCCGAGTGCGTTGCCGATGGCGATGACCGTTTGACCCAGTTGCAGGTCATCCTGCGCCAGATCCAGTGCCGGAAAGTTCTCGCCTTCCACCTGGAGCAGCGCGATATCGGTTACTGGATCCTGCGCGACGACCGTTGCCGCCTGCCTTGTTCCATTGTTCAGGAGTACGGTGTAGTTTGCCTCTTTGTCTGCCACAACGTGTTTATTCGTCAGGAGTAGACCTTCGCTGGTTACGAAGAACGCCGTTCCTCCTCCTACTTCCCGTTCTTCGGTGCCTTTTTGCCTGTATTGGGGAATCTGGAATTCAAACGGGTTGAGGAACGAGTCGTCGAAG
>JAAYXY010000081.1 GCA_012515645.1 Candidatus Peribacteria bacterium
CCGTTCTCCCGCAACAGTTTCTCCACCAATAGCTGGTCAGCAATATCCCCCTCCACAAATGTAATGCGATCCTGCACAGAATCGAGGAACGATTTGTCGGCTGCGTACGTGAGCTTATCGAGCACCGTAATCCCATCATTCGGATACTGCTCGCAATGCCGCAGCACAAAGTGGGAACCTATAAAGCCGGCGGCACCGGTGACCAAAAGTTGCATGGAAACAATACTAGAGGGAAAAATCGGAAATTCGAAGCACGAAACCGGTACAAATGTCTCGTATGGAATTCCTGACTTTGTGCTTCTGAATCCCGGTGCCGTCATTCATACTGCCGCAGATGAAGGGAATACTCATCTGCGGCGGAACCGGCTCGCGTCTGCGGCCACTGACGGAAGTGACGAACAAAAGTTTGCTCCCTGTCTACAATAAGCCACTGATCCTCTACCCGTTGCAGAAACTGCTGGATGCGGGAATCAGGGATGTGATGATCATTTCCGGAAACGAACACATAGAGCAAATGGCGGGATTTCTGGGGAGCGGCGCACGGTTCGACTGCTCATTTGCATACCGCGTTCAGGATCAGCCGAAAGGCATCGCACAGGCTCTCGGCATGGCAGAAGAATTCGCAAGAGGCGAAAGCATTTGCGCGCTACTGGGAGACAACATCTTCTTCGACAATCTCTCCCCTGTCATCCGTGCATTTGAGAAAGGTGCACATCTCTTCCTGAAAGAAGTGGCAGACCCTGAACGATTCGGCGTCGTGGAGATGAAGAATGGCAAAGCGCTCTCCATTGAGGAGAAACCTGCACAACCGAGGAGCAATCTTATTCAGACGGGTTGTTACCTGTATGACCAGCACTGTTTTGAGGTAATCCGGAACCTCAAACCTTCTGTACGCGGGGAGTACGAAATCTCCGACGTGAGCAAGTGGTACATAGAACAAGGGAAAGCAACGGCAACAATCCTGCAGGATGAATGGATAGATGCCGGCACGTTCGAGAGCCTGTTTAAGGCGACGACAGCGGTGCGAGAACGTACATTACGCGCTATTGAGCAGGCGAAAAAAAACGCAAAAACAACGGTGGAAGTTACTGTATAAAAAACCTCAAGCGCGCAATGCACGCCTGAGGTTTGCCCGAACACACAACACACTTACCGCAGGATACCGGGGTATCGGCGCAAAACGCGCTCGATACACGTTGCGGTATATCCGCAGTAGTAGGTTCCGTCTTCCTCCAAACCGTTCAGTTCGGAGAGAGAGAACCATTTGAGCTTCTCGATGATCTGCTCCAGGGGATCTTCATCCCGCACCCTGCGGGAAAGATCGATTTCCCCAAAAGAGAGGTACGTGAGATGTGGAGAAAACGCCGTATTGTCACAGCAGGCATGCAGCCCTTGCTGCGACACAAGTCTCCCGCCCGTCTCGGCCTCAGCCTCAATGCGAGCGGTTTGCTCCGCACTGGTCCCGGGGATTCTAAATCCCCGTGGTGCTTCCCACGACTCTCGACCTATGTTGCCAAGGACAAAGTTAGGGAATAGCTGCTCGTAGCGGTCCATATCACGGGCCTGAGGACGATACTGCTTGATGAGACCGACCTTGTGATCAGCTACAGGCAGAAAGACCGCTCCAGGCTTTTCTGCGCGGAGAATCTGGTCATACCGGAACTGGCCATCTGCCATCCAACAGACCCAACGAACCGTAACACCTAGCTTGGGTTGCTCGATGATGCCGTTCCCGCCGCGGGACCAGCCGGGGGAAACTCCCAATTGGAGTGCGACATCTTCATCAAAGCAAAACAGCCTTTGGGTACTACTCATAATTCTCTCCTTAAACGGTGGTGTGAACGGATCGAATGCCATACATCATGGCACATGACATATTAAGATACACAATCTGTATTGAGTCAATTATAGAGTTCCCCATATTTCTCTGCTATCAAACGCCAGTCATACCGCTGCGCATGCTCCTTCCCTTCCTGCGCAAACGATAGGCGCAATGCATCATCTACCAGAACGGTATGAAGTGCTGTGGAGAGAGATCGTACGTCCTCCGCCGGCACCAGAAGACCTGTAACGCCGTCTTCGACGATATCGGGGATACCGCCGACATTCGTGGCAACCACGGCGCAGCCGGCTGCCTGCGCTTCCAAAAGCACGTTCCCAAAAGCTTCGCTGCGCGAAGGGGCGCAAAAAATCGCACTGCGGGCAAATTCGCGGTACACCTGCGGCGTGGGAATGTACCCCGCAAACGTGATACGTTCTGCAATACCGAGCTCTGCCGCCTGCTTCTGTAGAACACTCCGCAGGGAACCATCTCCCACAATCTGCAAACGTACATGTACAGGCAAATGAGCGAAAGCCTGCAAAAGGACATCGACGCCTTTCATTGGCTCCAGGCGCCCTACAAAGAGAATACTGTGTGGGTCTTTTTCTGCAGCAGGCACATCTGCAATGTGCAGCCCGTTGGGAATGAGCACCGTATCATGCCGCCCGCAGCGCACAGCCCTCTGACACAGCACGGAGCTGATGGCAGTCACGCGATGAGCCATGCGGTGCATGAGGCAAACGAGAAACCGCGTATTGGTACTCTGGCATGTGAGAATGGTTTTTGCGTTCGTGAACACACGGCACCCAATGAGCGCCGCACCTGCATAAGACTCCAAAACAGCATGGACGATCTGCGGCCGCAAGCGCAGAACGGCGAACAGAGCCAGGAAGGGGAAAAACCATTTATCGAACCTGCATCCCAACCCTAGTCGCCACACCGGCACTCTGCCGCGCAGCATATCCTTGCGCGGCAACGAACGGCGCAGACGCGCCGTGACAATGGTGATCTGATAGCGATCCACAAGCTCCATGGCCACTTCTTCGGCGCATGCCTCCGCGCCGCTGCGATGCGGAGAGAGAAATGCGGAGAGAATGACAACACGCGGTTTCACAGACACAGGATTGGGGAATATTCAGGTAGATGCAAAAAGTTCTTGCCACTGTGTGCCAACGACATCCCAGCTGAACGCCTCAGAAATGCGTTTGCGCGCCGCCACACCCAGCTGCACCCGTTTAACTGGATCTTCAACCAACCTGCGCACATGAGAACGGAGCGCCTGGATGTCACCTGGAGGAAAAAGGAATCCTGAAACGCCGTTCTGCAAAAGGAACCTATTGCCGCCGACCTCCGAAGCAATGCATGCACAACCGCTCGACATAGCCTCCATGAGCGCATTGCTTAATCCCTCACTATAGCTCGGAAGCACGAAGATATCGGTCGCAGAGAGGATCTCCGGTATGTCATCTCTTAGTCCGGTAAACACAACCTGCCGCTCATACTGTTTGACCAGCGGGTGATTCGCCTGGCCCGAACTTGCCGAGGAGTACCAACCGACCACCTGAATGGTGAGCTTCGGATACTCGGATTTGAGCGGCAAAACGGCAGCCAGAAAATCGTCGACACCCTTCACAGATTCCAACCGCCCAACGTAGGTCACAGTGACCTTCTCACTTCTGTCTTCATCTTTCTCACTCCGCTGCCGAGGAATGAGAACCGAGAAGTGAGAAGTATCTATTCCCGTTGGAATCACCTGCGATGTATGCAAAATCCCCAGACGCCTCAGGAGCGATGGC
>JAAYXY010000082.1 GCA_012515645.1 Candidatus Peribacteria bacterium
GTTCGGTGAGGTAAGCACGGATTTCCTGCGATCGGTCTTGTTGAACGCGCATGTTTTTGGAAACAGGGTTGCGCCGGAGTCCTACATCGTGGTTTCCCAGTATGGCGAACACGCCGAGTGATGCATGGAGTTCGCCTAACGCATCCAGTGCGGAAAGATCGGCGTCATCGCCCAGGATGTAATCACCGGTGAGGAAGATGATGTCCGGTAGTTGTGCATTGGCAAGGCGCACAGCACGTTCTATGGAAGCGCTCCCCTTGTACGGTCCCACGTGGAAATCGCCCATGGTGACGATGGTAAGCGGTTCCCGTACAGGAAAGTCAGTTGTTCGTTTGGTGACCACGAGCATCTGTGGTTCTAGGAATGATCCGTAGACGACCAAAGCGCCGCAGACAATGGCTGCAATGAGCAGCGCGCTTACAACAGATCGATGCAGCATGCCGCTCTTGGTGCGCATAAGCCAGATGCTGCATGCAAGAGCGACGTTTATGCATAGTGCTAAAAGCGTCAGGATGGCGAGATCCCATGCGAAGATATCAGGATGAAGAAGGAACATGGTGTGTGGAAAAAGGAGCGTGAGAAAAAAGTACGGCAAGCATACAGAAGTATGGTGAGAGTGTCTTCTGTTCCATGGTTCACTGCGCACTCCTCAGTGTTTACTTCTCCTATTGCATTCCTTTCGTTTCCAGTACTTTCTTCAGGTACGTACCGGTATAGCTTCCTTTCATTTTTGCCACTTCCTCGGGTGTGCCCATCGCGACAATGCGGCCGCCCCCGCCCCCGCCATCCGGACCCAGGTCTATGACGTAGTCAACGGACTTGATGACATCCAGGTTATGCTCAATGACCAGAACAGTATTACCTTTGTCCACCAGGCGCTGCAGCACCGTGAGCAGCTTTTCGATATCGTCGAAGTGCAGGCCTGTTGTGGGTTCATCAAGGATGTAGAAGGTGTTGCCAGTTGCACGCCGCATCAGTTCCGTTGCCAGTTTAACCCGTTGTGCCTCGCCGCCGGAGAGTGTTGTGGCGCTCTGGCCCAGGTGCACGTATCCCAGCCCAACATCTTCCAGGGTTTGCATTTTTTTCTTGAGAGTGGGGATGGCGGAAAAGAAATCCAGTGCCTCGCGCACGGTCATGCTCAGTGCATCTGCGATATTTTTCCCTTTGTATGTGACTTCCAGTGTTTCGCGATTGTAGCGCTGTCCTTTGCATGCTTCGCACGTCACGTACACATCTGGCAAGAAGTGCATTTCAATGCGTTTCATCCCGTCGCCTTCGCATTCCTCACACCGGCCGCCCTTCACGTTAAAGCTGAAGCGGCCGGGCTTGTATCCGCGAAGCCGCGCTTCCGGCGTACCAGAGAAGAGGTCGCGGATTTCCGTAAAAATACCCGTGTACGTTGCGGGATTGCTCCGCGGTGTGCGTCCGATGGGGGATTGGTCAATCACAATGGCTTTGTCCAGATGTTGCATACCCTCCACAGTGCCAGCATTCTGCGGTTTCGTATGGGCTTTATTCAGCGTACTCAAGAGCGCCGGAGCCAGGATGCCATGGACCAGGCTGGATTTTCCGGATCCGGAAACGCCGGTGACGCCGATGAATGTGCCCAGAGGAAATGCAACATCGATGTGTTGCAGGTTGTGGTGGTGCGCATCACGCACAGTCACGGTTTTGCTGGTGCCTTCACGGCGTTTAAGGGGAATGGTAATGGCCTTTTTACCGCAGAGATATTGCCCGGTCACGGATGCCGGATTTGCGATAACCTCTTTGGTAGTACCCTGTGCGATGACCTGTCCGCCGTATTTGCCGGCTCCGGGACCGATTTCGAGCAGATAATCTGCTGCCTCCATTGTTTCCTGATCATGTTCCACGACGATCACGGTATTGCCCAGGTCACGCAGGTGTTCCAACGTGCGGATCAGGCGTGCGTTGTCGCGCTGGTGCAGTCCGATGCTGGGTTCGTCCAGCACGTAGAGCACGCCCTGCAGCGCGGAACCGATCTGCGTTGCCAGGCGGATTCGCTGTGCTTCGCCGCCGGAGAGTGTAGCCGCCGAGCGTGAAAGCGTGAGGTATGTGAGTCCTACATTGCGCAGGAAAGAAAGCCTGGCCAGGATTTCCTGTAGTACCTTGGAAGCGATACGGTAGTTGTAGTCCGAAAGAGGTTCGACTGATGCCATCGGTTTGCATTCCGCGGCAAGTGTACCGCGCGCTGCCTCCGGGAGCAGCGCGGAAAAGAAGCACTGTGCCTCATCCACGCTCATATCCGTCACGTCCACGATATTCCGTCCGCCAATGGTGATACCGAGTATCTCTCGTTTTAGTCTGCGCCCCTGGCATTCGGGGCACGGGAGTTCCAGCATGTACGCTTCAATTTGGGTGCGTACGTAACTGCTGTCCGTTTCACGGTGCCGGCGTTCCAGGTTGGGGACCACGCCTTCGAATGTGGCCTGATAATTGCCTTCGAATGCTCCGCCATTCATGGAGATATGCAAAGGCTTGTCATAGCCGTATAGCACAGTGTGGCGCACAGTGTCCGGGAGGTCCTGCCATGCAGTGTGCATACTAAAGCCTGCCGCGGACGCCAGTGCTTCCAGCATACGCTGCATGAATCCCATACGGCTTGCGGAGGTTGTCCACGGGTGGATGGCACCCTCAGCGAGCGAGAGGCGGGGGTTCGGGATGATGGCATCTGCATCAATCTGCAAGATCGTTCCGATTCCATGGCAGGTTTCGCACGCACCATGCGGAGAGTTGAAGGAAAAGCTGCGAGGTTCAATAGAGGGAATATCCTGTTCGGGGTGTTCCGGGCAGGCGAACGCCTCGGCAAATTGCTGCTCTGCCCCGGTATCTGCATTCAGGACGATCATGCAGCCTTCACCTTTCTTGAGCGCGAGCTCCACCGAATCGGCGAGGCGGGAACGGTTTGGATTCGTTCCGCTCTCGGATACGGCGAGATCGCGCACGATCATTCTGTCGACCACGATCTCGATACTGTGTTTTTTCTTAGGGTCCAGGCGTACTTCTTCGTCTGTGGTCATGACAGTGCCATCGATACGCATCCGTACGAATCCTTCCCGCTTCATGGCATCGATGATGCGCAGGTGCTCTCCCTTGCGGTCTCGTACCACAGGTGCAAGTAGGAAAATTTTGGTGCCTTCTGGCATCGAAGCGATGATGTCTACGATCCTGCTCGCGGGCTGTTTTTCCAAGCGTTTGCCGCACACGGGGCAGTGCACTTTTCCAGCTTTTGCCCACAGCAGGCGCATGTAGTCGTATATTTCCGTAACGGTGCCCACCGTAGAACGTGGATTACGGGCTGCGGTTTTTTGGTCGATGCTGATGGCGGGGCTGAGACCGTCGATGCTTTCGACATCCGGTTTTTCCATTTGCGCGATGAATTGCCGAGCGTAGGCGCTCAAGCTCTCCACGTATCGGCGCTGTCCCTCTGCGAAAATTGTATCGAATGCCAACGACGATTTACCCGAGCCCGAAAGCCCCGTAACGACCGTGAGCATATTACGCGGTATGGAAACCTCAATGTTCTTGAGGTTGTGCATCTTTGCACCTTTGACGTGGATGACGTTAGCGGATGCGGGCATGGTGTGCTGGATTTTAAGGAAAAATGAAAAAACGCCCTCCGCGGGCGCGAAGCCGGAGCGTACCGGGAAAACCGACTCTTGTCCAGGGTAGTAGCACAAAGAAAATACAGCTTTCTTTTCCGTAACATGGCTGCTTCACTGGGTGAGCGGATACTTGGATCATCGTGCAAATGCCATCACTCAACTCATCGGCTGAAAAACAGGAGTATCTGGATGCTCTCTTTACAGGCGAGGAGCGATTTCCTCTCTTGAACGGAGGCATGGGCATCGATTTTACAGATGAGACATTCGTTGCCGAAATGGCGCGCCAGAGGCGCATAGGCGTGTTCGCATTCTCCGCGCCCGGATACCGTGTATTAGAGAACGATCTCTCTCACATGACGCCGCAGCAGAGAGTCCAGACTCTGCGCGCATCGAACCAGTGTGCGATCGCGCAGAAGACACAGCATGTGCGCGATCAGCATGAACATGCGATTGTCGGCGCCAATGTCATGAAGATTCTTGAAGACTACCCGGCGACGATCGAAGACATCATTGCGAGTAAGCGCATTGATATTCTCTTTGTGGGAGCGGGATTGCCCCGTGACCTGCTCAAGCGCATGGCGCAGGATGATGCGAAGCACATGCGCTATGTGCCGATCATTTCCTCGGCGGGTATTGCGGAACTCTTTGAAAAACTTGCAGATAGAGGCAAGGGCAAGCGCCCCGATGCCTATTATGTGGAGCTTCCGCAATTTGCCGGCGGGCACCTGGGCGTGCTCAAAGGGCAGGATCCCAATGATACGGATACATTTGATCCCGTCCGCATTCGCGAAGAACTGCAAGGCATCGCGCCGGGCAGACCGGTTATTCTTGCAGGGGGGATCGCATACCGTGACCAGGTGCAGGCGGCGTTCGATGAAGGATACCAGGGTGCTGCCATGGGAACGCGCCTACTGCTCACGCAGGAATCCGGGCTTTCAGATGGCATCAGTCGTGATATGTATTTAGATCCCAGTCGCGATGTATGTGTGGATGCACACAGCCCGACGGGGTACATGGCGCGGCGTCTCGATGTCGCTTGCACGGAACGTACGGCTGAATCGGTACGCCAGGCAATCCGCAATTGCGTTTCGTGCGTCAAAGCCCGGGACTGCGAATTCTGTAAGAACGCCTCTGCAACGAACGGCGAACTGCAGCAGCCGGAAGATCCTCACTATTGCATTGCGCGCGATCTCACCAGCACGCGTTTGGGCATCGCAAAAATCTGCTTTACCGGGTCCCAGATCGTGACGATACGGCACGATCCGCTGTATGAGTCAGACGGAGAACGGTACGTTCCAACGCTTGCAGAGGCGCTGGAGTACGCGCTGAACCACGATGCGCCGCAGGGTGCCCAGGGGTTGCAGGTGCGATAATTACCCAAAGAATGCAGGATACGGTATCCGTATTGCATTAGAATGCTCGTGCCATGTTTACGGGAATCATTGAAGCGACGGCTGCCGTACGCGCGCGGACAGGATCGGCAATCGCCGTGGCGCTCCCCACGGAGTTCAAGGACGTGCAGGCTGGTAACAGTATCAGTGTCTCGGGCGTATGTCTCACAGTGGCATACAGAGAGAATGGCACAATGCACTTCGACATCGTGCCCGAAACAGTGCGCTGTACGACGTTGGGACGCAAAAATGAGGGGGACATAGTAAATATCGAACGGGCGTTGCCTGCGCATGGCCGGTATGACGGACACATGGTTCAGGGGCACATAGAAGGAGTGGGAACGGTAGTAGCGAACAAAGAAGAAGGAGAAGGGAAGCGGCTCAGCATCAGTGTGCCGGAAGCATGTGCGCGCTTCGTAATCCCCAAAGGTTCCATATGCATAGATGGCGTATCACTCACTGTTACATCTGTGCAGGGTGATTGTTGCGGAATAGCGCTCATACCAGAGACATGCAGACGCACGACGCTGGGTGCTCTTCATGAGGGAGACAGTGTCAATATTGAGACGGATATCCTTGTACGGACCATCGCCGAGCTCTACGATCGTGGGCCGCGTGTATGAGTGGAATAGCTTCCAGCCACCTGCCGGCATCGGTTGATCCGTTGTGGAGAATCGGCATTGTGCAATCGCGATTCCATACAGCGGAAGTGCAGGGTATGGCGGATTCCGCCGTACAGGCGCTGATCAATGCAGGGATCGCTGCGGATCGCATACGGCAGTACGAAGTGCCCGGAGCGTTCGAGGTACCGCTCATTGGCGCTGCACTCGCCAGGCGCGGCGCAGCGGACGCCTTGATAGGATTAGGTGTGATTGTGCAGGGTGAAACGTGGCACGCGGATCATCTGGCGCATGAGGTAGCCAGGGGCATTATGGATGTGCAAATCGCGTACGGCATTCCCTTTGCGTACGAAGTGTTGCATGTTTCATCGCGTAGGCAGGCGCGGGCACGGGCAGGCAAAGGTGCGGAAGCCGCAGTGTCCGTTCTACATTCGCTTGCGCTCCTGAAAGGATGCAGCCTCGCGTAATTGTGCAATTTAATTGTTCAATATACAATGCGTGCATTCGTTCTCCCGACCGTATGCGCATCCATCCTGTTTTGTACGCAACCACGTGTATCCTTGCCGGTCTCCTGAGTGTTGGAGCCACAGCGCGGCAATTTTCCGATGTGCCGACAGGTCACATCTATGCGCTGCCGATTGAAGAATTGGTATCCGCAGGAGTCATAGGAGGGAATCCCGATGGGAATTTTGCACCCGAACGTTCAGTGAACAGGGCGGAGATGCTCAAGATGCTCTACGCAGCGACGGGCAGGGAGCCGGACCCCGCTCATGTGCGGTGTTTCTCGGATATAGTCCCGGGTTCCTGGTACGAGCCATACGTGTGTGATGCTGCTGCCCGGCGTTTTGTGTCCGGGTATCCGGATGGCATGTTCCGTCCTGGCAATCCCGTCAACCGCGTGGAGGCGCTGAAGATGATTGCGGAAGTTTTCGAATTTGATGTCGGTGCGCTCAGTGAACAGGGGCGTGACATCCTCAGTCCGCTTACCGATGTTTCGGTGTCTGAGTGGTACGCGCGATATCTGGCACACGCGTACCAAGAAGGCGTACTGCCGATTGCGGGGCAAGGTGCGTCACGCTTCCTGCCGGAGCAAGAACTTCTGCGCGGGGAATCCGCAGCGATGGTACATAACGCGCTGCAGGCACGTCGACGAATACAGCAGCAAACCGGCAGTGCAGAGGGGGGCGGCAGAAGGGAAAGCAGCAATACAGAAGACGATGCCATCGCGGACGATAATGTAGAGCGAGCCAGTTTCCCATTTGTGGTGCAGGAGACATTTGGTGGTCGCAAGGTGCGTGCTTACACATTCCCCGTGGCAAATGCCATGGTAGTAGACATAGAAGTATCACTGCAGTCTGGACAGACCGGCGAAGTGCAGTGCACGTTGTATCGCATGGAGGAGAGTGGGTTCAGCGAACGCTATTTTCTGGGAACAGTGGAAGGCAAGAGCTGCTACATGCTGGCAGCTGTGGAAGCAGGTGAGTACCAATTGCAATTGCAGTCGACGAATGTCGATGCGGCATTTACGCTTCGGGCGGAGCAGGGAACGGGGGATGGCAACGACGGTTTCGTAGAAGCACAGCAATTACCCATTGGAACGTCCAGGACACACACGA
>JAAYXY010000083.1 GCA_012515645.1 Candidatus Peribacteria bacterium
GAGGTGGTACGCCAAAGAGCAGAAAATCGCCTGCTGCGCGACCATGTACGCACGGAAGCAACCGACGACACGACCGGGCGCATACTGCTGCCTGTACGTTCTGTGTGGCGTCAGCCGGGCCTGCGCAACAGGAACCGCCATATTTTGGGGCAGGAGCGCGGCGGCGAGTGGCGCAATGCTGAGCACTACCTACAGGGAGATGTGCGTCTAAGCTCACATGGTGGCACAAACACCGACGATGAAGAAGGCGAGGAAATACTGCCACCTTCCATTGTGCAAACGGGAACGAATGTGGAACGTCCCACGCGCCGCGCAATCCGTGGAGACAGAAACCTCAATGGTGGAAATCGGCGGTAGCCGCAGTGGGAGAAAAGATCGGCTCTTTTAATACAGCAGGAAAAACAGCCGCAATGCGGCTGTTTTTCCTCTAGGAGAAACGAATACGTTGCATTAGAATACTCCGGACATTCTTCCCTTCACTCTCATGATTGCTTTTATCGATCCTGTATCCGATACCCTGGCAATTGTCGGTGCGGCAGGGCTTCTTGCACTGCTCACTGCAACAATATTCCGCGTCATCATCGGAACCAAAAGTACTGGTACAGAGACCATGCGCACCATTGCCGCGCAAGTGCGTATTGGGGCAATGGCCTTCCTACGCCGAGAATACAGCATCATATTCCTGTTCACCCTGATAGTCGCAGGACTCATCTACTGGTTCCTGGATCGACCGGCGGAGTGGGGACAACCCTACACCGCCATGAGTTTTGGCATTGGCGCACTCTGTTCGGTATGTGCCGGTTTTATCGGCATGCGCACAGCAACCGCTGCCAATGTACGCACAGCACATGCAGCACGTACCAGCCTGGGCAGTGCTCTGCGCATCGCATTCTTGAGCGGAGCCACCATGGGACTTTCCGTTGTCGGACTTGGAATACTGGGTCTGATAGCCACACTCCTGTTCCTCATAGAATACGCGGGCATGGGTTTGGGTGAATCATTGCAAATTGTTACGGGCTTCAGCTTTGGAGCATCCAGTGTCGCGCTTTTCGCCCGCGTAGGAGGAGGAATCTACACGAAAGCAGCGGATGTAGGAGCGGACCTTGTAGGGAAAGTGGAAGCGGGGATTCCGGAAGATGACCCACGCAATCCGGCTGTCATCGCCGACAACGTCGGCGACAACGTCGGCGACGTAGCGGGAATGGGGGCAGACCTCTTCGAAAGCTACGTCGGCTCCATTCTCGCCGCCATGCTCATCGCATTTGCAGGCAACATGGGCGAACGTGCAATCCTCTTCCCTCTGCTCATCGCCGGATTCGGAATTGTAGCCAGCATCCTGGGCACATTTACCGTGAGAACGAAACGGGGAAGCAAAGATGTGCAGAAGGCACTACATCGCGGCTCGATCGTATCGGCCGTTCTATTGATCGCAGGCGCTTACGTACTAAGCACTTCGGTCCTGGGAGAAATTGGCCTTTCTGTATTCTATGCACTAATAACGGGACTAGTGGTAGGACTCACCATCGGATGGCTCACGGAATACTATACATCAAGCCACTTTAAGCCAGTGCAACGACTCGCGATGTCCGCCAAAACAGGCGCTGCAACCACCATCATCAGCGGACTGGCTCTGGGCTACATCTCCACACTCCTGCCTATGCTCACCATCTGCGTCGGCATCGGCATCGCATACAGCCAAGCAGGTCTGTATGGCATCGCCATCAGTGCGGTAGGTATGCTTTCCACACTGGGTATTACGCTAGCAGTTGATGCATACGGACCAGTAGCAGACAACGCCGGCGGTCTGGCGGAAATGGCCAAATTGCCCAAACAGGTACGCGCCCGCACAGACGCACTGGATGCCGCAGGAAACACAACTGCAGCCATAGGAAAGGGATTCGCTATCGGTTCGGCCGTACTCACGGCACTGGCGCTCTTTGCCGCCTTCGGCGAGAAAGCGGCGCTCACATCCATTGATCTCACAAAACCCACTACACTCATCGGCGTACTGCTGGGAGGCACGTTGCCATTCGTATTCTCCGCGATGACCATGAACGCGGTTGGTCGCGCGGCCTTCGCCATGATCGAAGAAGTACGGCGACAGTTCAAAGAGGTGAAAGGACTCATGGAAGGCAAGGCACAAGGTGATTCCGCACGCTGTGTGAGTATCGCAACAGGTGCGGCAATCAAAGAAATGCTCCTCCCCGGTCTCATGGCAGTCACAGTACCTGTAGTCACAGGTCTGGCGCTGGGAGCAGAAGCGCTCGGCGGCATGCTGGCAGGCTCACTGGTGAGCGGCGCCCTGCTGGCCATTTCCATGGCAAACAGCGGCGGAGCATGGGATAACGCCAAAAAGTACATTGAGAGCGGTAATTTAGGCGGCAAGGGATCCGAAGCTCACAAAGCTGCAGTCGTGGGCGATACAGTTGGCGATCCGTTCAAAGATACCTCTGGACCGTCTATTAACATTCTCATCAAACTGATGACAATCGTGAGCGTCCTCACCGCGGGCATCTACACTGCAAACGGACTGTTCTAGAATAATATGAAACACACAGAGCGCTGCATTTTCGCAGCGCTCTTTTTTTTAAGAGCGGGCATCTGTATAGACTTCCTCCAAATACGCAATCGCATCATCATTGGCGTTGCAAACCGTAAAGAGCTCCATGTTCTTTTGAGCAAGAGTGCCGGAACGCACGCAATGATGTAGATGATCGATCATACGATCATAAAATCCGTCATAGTTCATGAGGAGTACCGGCACGGGGTGCTCGGAACCCAGTTTCTGCAACTGCTTGAGTGTGAGAAATTCAAAGAATTCATCATTGGTACCAAACCCGCCCGGCAGTACCACCAAAGCAGTCTTATCTGCGGCAGAAACACGCATACATGCATCGATCAAACCAACTTTCCGGGGACCGAAGAACTTGCACGAAACAACGTTTCCCACCGGGAAAACATCGGAAATTTTCTGCTCAAATTCGCACTCGTGAGCCTCGAGGATAATCTTGATACCCCCAACCTGCCCGCCATCTTCACGGGCTCCGTACAACGGAGCTTCCATAAGACCGGGACCGGCACCCGACCACGATGTGGAACCAAGCAAACGATGCACATCGCGACC
>JAAYXY010000084.1 GCA_012515645.1 Candidatus Peribacteria bacterium
AGCGATGCGGAGACAGTATCATACAGCCCGGCGAAGAGTGCGATGACGGCAACACTGTTTCCGGGGACGGTTGCGATGAACTGTGCCAATTGGAATCAGTACAGGCACCCGCCCCGATGGATTACATAGCGCACTGGCGTTTAGACGAAACGAATCAGTATGCAGATATAGCGGATAGCAGTGGCAATGGTTACACGTGCGAGCCCAAAGGCGATACAACGGTCAATACCGGCGACAAGGCGCCTGTGACGTTCGAAAACAGCGCGAGTCGTACATTCGATGGCTGGGCAGATTATCTTCGGTGCAGCAAAGAAAGCGCGCTATTTCCGGATCAGATCACCGTGAGTTTCTGGACAAAGAACAGTACTCCTCCCGGATGGATGGACGGTCCCATCTGCAAATCGGATTCACTACATTGGAAGGGGTGGGGCTTCTTCTATCCCTCCGTATCACAGATTGGTTTCTCCATAGGAGTCTGGAATCAAAATTCTGTTTATGCCCCCATTAATCCGCTGGAATGGAACCATGTGGCGGGGACATTTGATGGCATAAATATGCGTATTTATGTGAATGGCATCGCGGGAACAAGTCGTACCTATAGCGGCAGCATCCATCGTGACGAGTGGCTGAACATTGGGCAATGCGGCAGCCATTGGGACACCATTAATGGGTTAGTGGATGATGTGCGCATTTATGGGCGTGCTCTATCGCCAGATGAAATCACGATTCTTGCTTCCGGGAATTGATATGCGTGCTATACATCATTTTCGCAATCGGCCGGGCGTAACTCTCATCGAAATGATAATCTTCATAGCGCTGGTGGGTGTTATGGCCATGACGATGCTGCCCATGCTTTTTAGTGCAACAGAGGCACGCCAGCGCCAGGATGCGATTGCACTGGTAGAACAGAATGGCGCACAAATTATGGAGACAATCATCCAGCGTGTGCGTAGAGCAGAGCGGATTTTAGATCCGCCCATGGGCGGCACGGGATTTATTCTGGCACTGCAGATGCCTGCTGGAGAAACGAATCCCGTCATCATTGCACGAGATAGCGGGGCCATCGTCCTTGTATTGGGCAGGGCAAAACGCATTCTGAGTTCGGACTTAGTCGGTGTAACGCATTTTGCCGTCGATAATACATCGGTTGCGGAAGATCGACAGAGCGTTGCCGTGACATTGGGTTTGCAACGGACAATCCGTTTGCATCGTCCTCTGCAGTACCGCAGTAATTTTACGACTGTGATAAATGTATTCCCCAATGACCTGCCATCCGAAACAGATCCCTGCGGTTGCCCCTTGCCGTACTGCGACACAGTTTCGGGTACGTATATGTGGCATGTATGTGAAGATGATCTCTGTGTGCCCTATGCAAGTTTTGAATGCACAGCACAGGAATCATAATGAAAACGATATATTGATGGAATAGTCAACACCAACACGCTGTGATTGTGTACAAAAATTGTACAATCAGAATCAGAGCCCTTGGAAAAGGGCACTACTTCCCTACCATTTTTCCCTCATTATTATGCAAGTTCTCTCGCACTTCCGTGGCAAGCTCCGCTACGGGTTCACATTGATCGAGCTGCTGCTCGTCATCGGCATTATTGCCATTCTCGCCTCCATCGTCATCGTGGCTATCAACCCGACGAAACAGCTGGGTGATGCGCGCGATGCGCAGCGCCGCAGCGATGTGAATAGCATTTTGAACGCGGTATACCAGTACGCCATTGATCACAATGGCAATATGCCTGCCGGTATTCCAACGGGCAGTGGCACGGCAATATGTCCTTCTGAGGGCGGCGTGGATTGCGTGGATCTCAGCGGTCTCATAGGTGATTATTTGGTCGATATTCCTGCAGATCCTCAGGCCGAAGCCGGTTCCACAAATTACTTGATTTACAAAGATACCGGTGGCCGTGTGACGGTAAGTGCTGAAACGCCAGAGCAAGCAGCGGAAATTTCAGTCACGCGCTAGTCGGTTTTTCCCAGTGCAATACAAGAGCGCCTCAGAATGTGGAGGCGCTCTTTTGGGGTGGAGCCAGGAAGATGCAAAATAATACAAATTATGCTATAATAATTTATTAAAAAGACCAAAAACACGCACGGGCACATGTGGCTCCTATTGAGCCAAAAATCCATTCTCTGGAAGGCGATTTTATACTCGATCGTTCTCTCCACTCTGACGATTGGGTCATTTACCGTTGTGGCGTACATATTTCTGCAATCGCTGATACCTCACGATGTTCTTGGCGCAAATATTTTCGATTTCATGCAGACTGCGGCGTTCCTCGGCCGCACGCTTTTGGTAGCCGGAAGTCTGCTGTTGGCCCTCGCTGTTGTGTTAGCCTTTTCCTTCGCACGGCATTTATTGCAGCCAATACTGGATATACAGCACAAAATCCAGCGGCTGGATACACGGAAATGGTCGTATAAACGCACTGTGGCTACGGGGGATGAAGTAGAACAATTAGACAAAGTGATGCACAGTCTCGTACAGCGACTTCGCAGTCTGTATGGGCACCAAGAGGAAATTATTGCTCAAAAAACCGGGGAGCTTGAGGCGGAATATGCGAAAGACCGAGCAATCCTGCAGTCGCTTACATTGGGTATCTGTGTCGTAGATATTGCTGGTACGGTGCGCCAGCTCAACGATGCGGCGCAACAATTGTTGCAGGCAGGCGCCGGAACGTTCATCGGCAAACCGGCGACACATGTGCTCATGCTCTCGCAAAACGATCAACCAATTACTCCAAAAGAGCATCCAGTACGCATCTGTCTTCGTAAACGCATGCCGGTGCACACGGATCCTGGAACTCATATGGCTATTCAGCGGCAGGACGGGGCATATATACCGGTCAAGCTTTCGGCTGTACCCTTCCGGAAAGGACATAAAATTCTGGGGGCAATTGTGCTCTTCCAGGATATGACCGCAGAGCGCGAACTTGACGATATGAAAACAGACTTCATCAGCCTGGCATCTCATCACCTGCGCACGCCGCTTTCTGCGCTGGAGTGGTACTTGGAACTCCTGGCGACCGAAGAGAATCATGATTTGACGGTTGCGCAAAAGTCCTTTCTCTCCGAATCGCGCCGTGCGGCCAAAAAAATGACCACGGTTTTAGACGAACTCATGGATGCGGATCGGTTTAGCCAGGGGGGTATTGTGCCGGTGACGCAGGATGTGTCCACACATGCGCTCATTGCAGAGGTTGTGAATGGAGTGCAAAAAACTGCAGATAAAGCCAATGTACGCATTGAAATGCACATGTGCAAAAAGCCGATTGTCGTTAGCACAGATCCATTGCTTTTTGGCATCATCTTGCAAAATCTGATTAGCAATGCTGTGCACTATGCTGCAGGGCGCAAGGGTGCGCGCATACACATCTCGTGCCACGGCACAGCGAGACAGTCGAAAATCATTGTAGAAGATAATGGCATTGGTATTCCATTCGCCGAACGCGGGCGCATATTCGAGAAGCTCTACCGTGCCAAGAATGCGCGTGAGCATAAAGTGAACGGCGCGGGTCTTGGCTTGTATATGAGTAAAAAAATAGCCGACAAGATCGGTGCGGAAATTGCATTCTCCAGCCAGGAGGGGAAAGGGACGATCTTCACGGTTAGCATACCGCGCAAGAGCGCGACTGCCCGCAAAACATCGAAAAAACGGCGGCTATAGATGCCTGCCGTCTTTTCGTCTGCTCTTCTGTACGCCGGGTTCTGTTCCTCCTGTGCCATTTTGCAACAGCACAGGATTCTGTGACCATCTCTCTGGGGCGCAGGTTGCCCGTGCGCCTCATCGCGCGCATTGCTGCGCGTGAATTGCGGAGGAGTAGCCGGCGTGACGGAACCATCACGCATTTCCGACCACCCAATTCCTCCTTGCATCACCTAGAGTTTGCCATTCTCCACCTTGTGGGCAGAGAACCTCGGTTCCCGAGGCGTTTCATCTCCATGTTCTGGCCCCCCGAAGACGGGGGATAGTGAATACGGAGCTCGTCTCTGTGGCACTGGTCCTAACGCAGCTTTACCGAATATGTGCTGCGGCGGCGGACGTTATCCGCTAGGCGTTCCGGCGATGCCCGGACGTTCCTCCCAGCACCCTTTTTGCCACTGCATGCGTAGAATGTATCCTTACTACACATATGTCTGAAATGGAAAAAAGGGTGCTGGGCGGTCACACAAAGAGCAGACTTCTATTATCGCGCTCTGCCTCTTTGAATGCAATAATGAGACAGGGAATATGCCACCTTAGCTCAGTTGGTCAGAGCAACCGCCTTGTAAGCGGTAGGTCCGGGGTTCGAATCCCCGAGGTGGCTCCAGCCACTCTATGTGCGTAGTATAATAAGACCTCTATGAAACGCTCAGAAGTGTTCTTCGGCCTCCTGCGCATTCCGATGGACATGTTGGCGATTGCGGCAGCGTTGCTCGCAAGCTATCGCCTGCGTGAGGCGCGCATAGACCTCATACCGAATGTTCAGCTCCTCACGGAGGCACAGACGCTCCCATCGTTTGAAGCATTCGTCAGAACATTTGCAATATCCAGCGCAGTGGTATTGCTGATACTCATAGCTTTGTTGGGTTTATACGCTCTGCGCGCGACACTGAGTGCATGGCAGGAAGCAGGCCGTATGGTGATAGCAGTTTTTGTATGGCTTGTGGGCGTCATGGCATGGTTTTTCCTTGTAGAAAGGGAATTATTTTACTCACGAATGTTGCTAGCGCACGCAACAGTATTCCTCATTGTTTTCCTTTGGATGGGGCGTGTAGCCATTCTCCTCTTCCAGCGTGCGCTCATGCGGCACGGCGTTGGCGTACGGATGGTCATTTCGGTGGGTGCCCAGCCGCCATCGCATGTGGCGCAGGAAACCCTCATGCACGATTGGCATTATGAGTACATCGGCCACGTGCCGGATTTTACGGCGCTCAAGCGGATGATACCCCGCTGCAGGCCGGATCTTGTGCTGCAGACTGACCCCAATCCACAGAGCAAGGACACAGTCACGCTCATTGATTACTGTAGGTCACGCCACATCGGCTACGCATTCTTGCCGCCAGTATTCGCGGATGTGCCGCATCAGCTGCAGGTTGAGCGTTTGGGGCTGGTGCCAGTCCTGCGCTTTCAGCCGACACCGCTGGATGGATGGGGCAAGGTCTGGAAACGCCTGTTCGATATGGTCGCCAGTGCGGCGTTGCTCTCGGTGCTTTTGCCTGTATTCCTCCTCATAGCCATAGTGATCCTCCTCACGAGCGGATGGCCAATATTCTATGTGTCGCGTCGCGTGGGCGAACGTGCGGATGGTCTGGTCCCGGTCATCAAATTCCGTTCCATGATTCGGGATGCGGAAGAACGCAAAATGGAATTGCTCGGGGAAAACGAGCGCAAAGACGGTCCCCTCTTCAAGCTGACGAACGATCCCCGCATTACGCCCGTTGGACGTGTGCTGCACCGGTTTGACTTGGATGAACTACCTCAGCTGTTCAATGTGCTTCTGGGGCACATGTCTCTGGTGGGACCGCGACCCCACCTTCCGGAGGAAGTAGACCGCTACTCCCCGTACGAGCGACGTGTTTTTGCGGTCAAGCCGGGCATGACGGGGTTGGCTCAGGTTTCTGGCAGAAGCATGCTTAAATTCCGCGAAGAAGTACAGTTGGATTTACGGTACGTCGAGGAGTGGTCACTTCTCTTTGATTTGTGGATTATGTGGCGAACCATCTGGGTGGTGCTCTCTGGCAGGCATGCGCGCAATTGAGCATTGGGAACGATTGCGCTACGCTTCCTTTCGTATGCGACTATCTTCACTGGATTTGCACACTGTGGCATTGGGGACTGCAGGCATCATGGTGGTTGTTGTCGCTTGGCAGGCATTGACGGAAGCGCCTATTCCCAATGCACAACCGCCTGAACCCATACAGGCGTGCATAGGAGAACCTATCATCGTGGATTACGAGTATGGAGGTTCGATGATGGATCCGTGGGAGTGCGAGGTACAGTGCAAGGATGGAATACAGAGATATATTTACTATACGAATGGGAAAGCAACACAGTGCGAACTGCTGCCCGGGTGCCTGGATTGGGGGGAGGACAAGGGAATTCTCTGCGATCCGCCTGCGCAAACGCCCGTATGATGTGTGTTTACCAGAGCGATGCCTGTTGCACAGAATCATCCCCGCAGAATTGCTGCAAGTACTGCCAGACATTCTTGCCGTAGCGTTTTGATTCCAGCCTGGCATCGAGGATGACCACATCCGCGCCGGGAACGCAGTTACGACCGAATGTGCGCAGGAGGCGGAATAAGCGGTGCAGAAGGCGAGGGAGCGCGTACTCTTCGAATGCGTTCCGGAAGTGTGCGGCACGTTTGCTTAAGACGGTATGTGCAGGATGATCGAAGGGCAACGACTCCAGGAAGAGGTGGTGTAGCGGAGTACCTGGGAGATCAACAAGCTCAAAAGACCATGGAGTCATGATCCAGATTGCCGTACCGGGGGCAGCTGCGAATGCTGCTCGCATGCGGCCCATACCTCCGCTGAAATTCTGGCAGATGAGAGTTACCTCTTTTTCTTCGAGTGGGATGGCATGCCGCACATACGCGTCTTCTATATGTTTTCTGCTCTGTGCAAGAATCACACTCTTGCCTTCCGGAGGATTTGCCAGAATGTCATCAATCGTTTTTTTGGGGTCAAAGAGAATATCAACGCCGCACGGAATGTCCTCCTCAGCAACTTCATGCACGGTTGTCTTGGTTCCCGGGGGCAGGATCGTACGCAGATTGTCACTGCTGCCAGGTGGGATGAGCAGTGTCGTGGGATATGCGTTGTACAGGTTTTTCTGGAGGAAGGCGCCGATGTGCTCAGGAACGGATTGCAGATACTGATTGCCGTCTTGACGTTGTTCCAGCCAGCAGATGCGTCCACCGAACGTATCTGGATCCAGTATCTTTGCCAGGTCAGAGAGATGACGGCGGATTGGGGCGTTCGTCGCGAGGGAATCGCCAGCTAGCAGCTCATTGAGTTGATGGCGCAGCCCAGTCGATTCGGCGTCGCAGACGTTTGCGGGGATAAGATAGCGGACATCCTGGAATGCCCGGGTTTTTTCTATCCACAATTGCAGCAGGTCGGTGAACCGCGTGAGTGCTTCGTTGCCCTCGGCCGCGGCGCGGATATCCGTAACAGGGCAGTACCAGCCATACGCTTTCGTTGCTGTATCTTCCAGCATCGATGCGTCATCAATCACGATGTGCGCGTCGTGCGACATCGTGGCGTGCGCAGGGTGCTCAGGATTGGCAAGCACATACAGTAACTGCCAGTGGTTCAACAGGTACACCGATGCTCCCGGTTCAAATTGGGCTCGGTATTCCTCACTGGTTTCCGTGCAGGAAACCTTGCCATTCCAGATCGGAATTTCGTCTCCGTGCAGAGGGAGCTGGGATCTCAGCTGCGGCTCGTACCACGCGAGCTTCGTCGCCAGCGTTGCTTCATCCGCAGAGTACTGCTGCTGCTGAGCAAGCAGTGCCGTTGATTCCGGATCCAAAATATCCGAAGGCGAGCGCACGACGCGCACACCTTCGGACAGTGAGAGGAGGCGCAGAGTGGCATCCAGATTCTTCACGCCGACCCAGTGCACGCCATCTGCCTTAGCCAGGGCAGAAAACAGTTGCTGGGAAAATCCGGGGTGCAAAGGCTCTTCAATCAGCTGCACTGTTCCTTTTTCCGGAAGAGGCGGAACGGTAATGTTGGTGGGGAACGGTGGCGCTGCCGCCTGTATTGTAGGCATAGTGAGCCAGGCAGGTTTTTGTGTTGCAGTTGCATTCTCAAGTGCCGCAAAGAAGCGACGGTACCCCTCGGGCGCCCGTTCCATGATGGATCGCAGCGGAGCCAGGTACTCTTCTGGGAGTTCCTGCAGGCGTTGCCAGCAGCGTTCCAGAAGTTCCAGCGTCGCGCGCACGTCTCCGAGCGCGCGGTGCATGGGCTCGTGGTGCAAATGCAGCAGTGCGCTCACAGAGCCCAGTGAGTAGCTGGGCAGTTCCGGGAACAGTAGCGATGCGAGCATCGACGTATCGATCCATGGTTGTTGGGTGAGATCTATACCCTCGCCCTTGAGCATGTGGATATCAAAACCGATATTCTGTCCGACTAAAATCGTATCGTTGCCAATGTGCTGCAGGATGTCTTTGTGCAAATCCGCAAAAACAGGTTTACTCTCCAAATCTTCATCCCGTATACGCGTGAGTATCTGTACGGCCAAAGGGATGCCTTGCGGGACAGAGAAGAGTTGCTCGTACGTGTCCACAATGTCCCCGCGTTCTATACGCATGGAAGCGAATTCAATGATACGGTTGACCCGGGGGATGAGCCCGGTGGTCTCCGTATCCAGTACGGTGAACGGTAATGCGGGGAGGTCCACGGAGCTATGGTAGCAGGAGGACTATTCTTTCTCTTCTGCCTGCGGCTCTTTTTCCGTATTTTCTTCGGCAGACTCCACGGATTCTTCGGCGGTTTCCTTGGGAGCTGCCGTTTTTTTCACTTTCTTGCTCGTTGCCTTTTTCTTCGTCTTTTCGGTTTTCGATGCCGGTTCTTCGCTAGCCACTTCTGTCGCCGTTTCCGCTTGTTCCCCTGTTGCGGCGGTGTCTGCTCCCTCTTCGTTCTCCGCAACCGCGAGCTCTGCTACGACGACAGTATCGGCGGATTCGCCACGCAACTCAGCGAGTTTCGCTTTGAAGGCGGGCAATTCCTCGTAGTTGTACATATCCAGTTCATAGTTGGAAAGCTGTGTCGCCAAGCGGATATTCTGCCCCTTCTTACCGATAGCCATGGGGCGCTGTGCTTCTTCCACGAACACGGCCGCGCGCTTCTTAATGCGGCGCCCTTCCTCGTCCAGGCGTTCCGTGTCGTTCACGATGATCACAGCCGAAATGGATGCAGGCTGGAGCGCAGTCGAAATGAGTTTGATGGGATCCTCCGACCATTCGATCATGTCGACGCGCTCGCCGTTGAGTTCTTCCATAACGGCCTGGATGCGTACGCCTTTTTGACCTACGCATGCTCCAATCGGGTCGATGCGCGGGTCATCGCTGCGGACGGCGACTTTACTGCGGAATCCGGGATCGCGGGCAATGGCCATGATCGTTACATCGCCGTTGCGCACTTCCGGGATTTCCAGTTCCAGCAGCTTGCGCACGAGTTCTGGATGTGTGCGCGAAATGCGGAGCTGGGGGCCTTTACCTGTCATTTCCACTGTGTCTAAGTACACACGGATACGTTTGCCGGTGTAGTAATGCTCACCGGGGATTTGTTCCCTCCAAGGCAGTGTTACCGTCATCCCCTCAATTTCCAGGGTGACCCAGTTGTGCTCAACTTTCGTCACCGTTGCGGTGAGGAGCTCACGTTCGCGGCCCTTGAATATCTCATAGAGGCTCTGCTTCTCTGCTTCTTGCAGTTTTTGCAGAATCACCTGTTTTGCCGCCTGCGCAGCAATACGCCCGTATTCTATTGGGGTAACGTCAATAGCGATCTCATCACCCTCTTCTGTATCGGGTTTGAGTTTTTTAGCATCTTTTAAACTGATTTCAAAGTTTTCATTCTCAACGGTTTCCACCACTTCCTTAATGAGCAGAATAGTCGGTAAATCATGCCCCTCTTTGAGTTCTACGCGGATTTCCTGCTCTTTATTGCCGTAATCCTTGCGGTACGCGGTGGCGATAGCCTGTTTAACGGCTTCCAACACCTGGTCGGGGCTCACGTTTTTCTCGGAACAAATCTGATTGATGGCGGCGAGGAAGGATGCTCTCATGGCGCTTCTTGGGGAGGAATGGTGAAAGCCGGAATTAGGAGAAAACCACCATCCCGAGTGTAGGGGATAGTGAGCATAGAATCCATCCGACAAGCTGAGTATACATACCAGTATGCATGTGGGGCAAGAGAAAAACAGGCATTCCCAAACTATGCATCCACTGTATCCTTCCCCTGTATGCGCTTGCTCTTCTGTGCAACGGCGGCGACCGCGGCAGCCAGCCTGGTAACCGCATGGCTCACCGATGCGTTTTTACACCAGAGAATAGCCATTATTGGCTCATTCGTTGGTTTACAGCGCTCGCACAACGCAGGTATTGCCTTCGGCGTGCATCTGGGGCCGTACCAGGAGGTGATTATCACTGTCGCGCTGGCTGTTTTAGCTTATGCCGCCTGGAAATCCGCGCATACGCAGATGGAGCAGGCAGGGTTCGGTTGCATACTGGGAGGGGGTGCGGCGAACCTGATTGACCGTGCCATGAACGGATACGTCACAGATATGATTCAGATAGGCACATTCCCCGTATTCAACCTGGCGGACATGTGTATCAATGTTGGTGTGGCTCTATTGCTGCTGCAGATGCTTTTACAGAGGTCCCATACGCCAAAACGCGCGCATTCCACCCATTGACTTTCTCTGTCTCCTGCTCGCCTGTTGCTGGGCTCTGCACTAGAATGCGTACTCCATGGATACCCGTTTCCACATTACAGGCGGCGTGCCGTTGCGCGGCGACATTGTGATCAGCGGATCGAAGAACGCTGCATTGCCCCTGATTGCCGCCAGCGTGCTCTGTACGGGGGAAACAGTGCTGCACAATGTACCGCGTCTGCGGGATGTGCGGAAAATGCTGGAAATCCTGGAATTCCTGGGTGCGGAAACATCGTTTCAGAGTGATACCGTGCGCATACGGACACACAACATGCAATCGAAGGTGATTCCTATGGAGTACGTATCCAAACTGCGGGGATCCATTGTTCTGCTAGGACCGATGCTCGCGCGTTTTGGCGAAGTACAAATGGCATATCCCGGAGGATGTGTCTTGGGTAAACGCCCGGTAGACGCGCACATCACTGCTCTGACGCAGTTGGGGGCAGAAGATATCAGTACTCCAGATTGCCTGCACCTGCGTGGTACGCTGAAGCCGGGACATGTGATACTGCCGGAATTCAGTGTGACGGCGACCGAGAATGCGGTTTTGGCTGCTGCGTGCATCCCGGGGGAAACGCGCATTGATCTCGCGGCTGCGGAGCCCCATGTGCAGGAAGTGGAGCGTTTTGCGGTATCCATGGGAGCCGCCGTGGAGGGGGTGGGTACACATAGTGTTGTCATAAAGGGAACCAAACAATTGCGATGTGCCGAACATACTGTGCCTTTCGACTACCTGGAGGCAGGCGCATTCGTTATCGGGACTCTCGTAACACGCGGCAAAGTCCGCTTGCACGGTGTGGATGCCAGTCACCTCCTCTCTTTCCTGGAGGCGATAGGGCGTATGGGAGGTGTGTGGAAGTATGATGAGGGCGAGCAAGTGCTCTTTGTGGATGGGGAAATTTCCTCGCTGCAGAGCACCGAAGTGCGCACGAATATTTTCCCAGGATTCCCCACGGATCTGCAGGCTCCTATGGGAGTGCTCATGACTCAGGCTTCCGGCGTGAGCCGTATTTTCGAGCGCCTGTTTGAGGGGCGCATGGCGTACCTGTATGAGCTGGAGAAGATGGGAGCACACATAGAAATACTCAACGCGCATCAAGCGCTCATCATCGGGCACAAACAACTCCGGGGCCGCACGGTGGCGAGTAACGATATCCGTGCAGGCGCGGCCATGGTGATTGCAGCGCTGTGCGCCGAGGGGGAATCGGTGATTACCGATGTACGTTACATCGAGCGCGGTTACGACCGAATAGACGAAAAGCTTACGGGACTTGGGGCGCGCATCCGCAAAATGCCGGTACCGCGCGTAGAAGCAGGCAATATTGCACAGTCGGTTACCAAAGCGGCTATGCGTACAGCCTCATAAGCGGTGTTCTGCCCTTCCGCTTCCAGCATTACTTCCCTATCATCTAGCCAATGCTCACATTCACTTCTCTCGGCGGCGCCACGGTGCGCATGCAGACCCGTAAGCAAGCACTCACAGTGCTGGCGGAAAATGGCATCAAACCTGCCGAAGGGGAATTGGTGCTACGAAGCACGCCCCAAGAACAGCCGGAAGACCGCATTATATCGTGGCCAGGCGAATACGATATGTGCGGGGTTTCCATTCAGGGCATTGGGCAGAAAGAAGGTGCGGCTGTTTCCTACACCATAGATGCAGCCGGAATGCGATGCGCTTTCCTACACTCGCCACTCATAGAGTGGACAGGAGAACAGATTGAGCAGCTGGGGGATGTAGATATCCTCTTCATTCCCTCCGATAGCCCAAAAATCATGCAGAAGCTCATTGATGAAATCGATCCGCGTATTCTGGTGGTTTTAAACACGGGAGGAGTGGAGAAGTATGCGGAAGCACTCAAGGTATGCGGTGCAACGGGGAAGGAGCCGGTGAAGTTACTGGAAGTCAAAGCCGGAAGCCTGCCACAGGAGGGTAGAGAAGTTGTAGTGCTGGAAGCATGAGTGGGTATTGGAATGGGGGTGAGGATTGGGATTGGGATTGGGGCAGGGGGATAGTAAGCTTGGTGTGTTGCGCATGCGCGTCGCCCCTGTAGTTCAATGGATAGAACGGCCCCCTCCTAAGGGGCAGATGCAGGTTCGATTCCTGCCGGGGGCACCACTATGCGTGAAAGGAAACCTACGGTTTCCTCTCACGGACTCTCCTTCTCCTTTCATGGAATCGCTCCAGCGAAGCGGAGCTCCGCTTCGCGATGATTTTTATACTTGATTCGTTATACTTAAAATATGGCACGCTTCTGTTGTTTTCGATGGCACCTGCTCGGGAATCTCATTGCACACATTCTCTTGCTTCTTGCCTACCAAATACGCATCTGGATGACACTTGATGCATGGTCAATGTATATGTTACTACCCTGTGGTCCTCTTGCATTACGCAAGGCCATCTATTTTCCATTGAAGGCATACTCTGTCCCTATGTGTTCTATGATGGATACCGTAGGTATTCCGGCCTCATCGGTGGATGATTTCGTCTTTATTCTCATTGGTATTTCGATAGTGTTTTGGAGCTGCATAAGCTTGGGTATTCACAGAGTATTTTTTATGCGTACGACGAAAACCAGCGTCCAATAAATAGAAAAGCTCTGGGCACCAGGCAGCATGCGCTGTGGCAGGAAGAGGGATTCCTGCCGGGGGTACCATTCGACTTACTCTGATCGTTCAGAGTAAACCATGGGAAGAATGTGTGAGAGTTAAGCAGTAGTGCGCGGAGAGAACGGATGTCATAGATATGTGTACAGTGTGTTACACTAACCTCCATGCGTACTCTCCCTCTTGCATGGATCTTGCCATTGGTACTTCTCGCTCCTCATGCGGATGCTCTGGAATACCAGGACCGCAGCGTGCAGTATACCGATGCGCCATTTTCACTCGCGGAAGCGGCCGGTATTAGTCTGCTTACGGAGGTAGGTGCAGTGGAGGGGAATCCCGATGGGACGTTCCGCCCCAATCGCACGCTGAACCGCGCGGAGTTCCTCAAGATTGCATTGGCAAGCGCACCTAACGTGCGCGTTGCACTTTCCGACGCGGAGAATTGTTTCCCGGATATCGCGGCAGATGCCTGGTACAGCCGGTATGTGTGTCTGGCGAAGAAACGAGGCATCGTATCGGGGTATCCCGATGGCATGTTCCGTCCCGAAAATACAGTGAACTATGCAGAAGCACTCAAAATGTTGGGCGAACTGTATGGCTATACGGCATACACGGAGCCGGACGCACCGTGGTATGCCGTGTACGCGCAGGCGGCGGCAGACAAGGGCACGGCCTTGCCGGTGCCGCAGCCGCCGTACGGTCACGCGCTCACGCGGGGGCAGATGGCGCGGCTGGCTGCGGCGTATCGTGCAGAACACGAAGGGGAACTTGCGGCGTACCGTGCAGCCGAACGCGGAGATTGGGAGGAAGCGCGGGCATTGACCTGTGCAGAATGCACAGAATCATCCTCTTCCGTGTCATCGCACGTTTCCCAGGATTCGCAGCAATCATCGTCTTCTGCGAGTATGGACAACGCTCTTGTGTTGCCCGCAGAGTCGCGACAGCTTTTGGTTGGCGAACGCAGCGAGCCGATTGCAGACGGCATATTCACATTAAGTGAAGATGACGCCATCATCCGTTTAGTTTCCGTGCGTTTGGATCGGAAAGTTGATTCATTGCAGAGTCTCATTTTGGTTGCCGAAGACGGCACGGAAATCGGTACTCTTTCTCTGAAGACCGGCGATACATCCGACCTGGACTGGCGCGGGGAATTCGAGGTCGAAAACGCCTACCGCATTCTCAAAGACACCGATCAACTCCTTGCTTTGGTCGCAGTGCTCAAACCGTATGGATATGGAGGCTTTTCCGGTGAAATTGTAGAGGTACAAGATTGGAGCATTACGGTACAGCACGTTGGAACCGGTCAGTCGCAGGAATTGGTTGCACAAACTATGCATGCTCCGGA
>JAAYXY010000085.1 GCA_012515645.1 Candidatus Peribacteria bacterium
CAACAGGTAGGGGCGAACATTCCAGCAGGGAATCCGGAGGGACGCCGTCTTGTTCCACCGTATCCTCCCGCCAGCAGTTGCGCAGGCCGGTGATGCTTTCCAGAGGCTCTACGCCTTTCGTATCCACCTCCTGCAGCCGGTCGATGTACGTGAGCACAGAAGTGAGCTCCGTTGTGAACTTCTCCACCTCGCCGTCGTTCAGCGTCAGCCGGGCGAGTTTGGCGATGTGGCGCACTTCGTCTGTGGAGAGGGTTGCCATGGCTGCAGCATAACGCTTTCGATGCTCCGGGCAAAAGGATTAACCGGAATGCATTGACCGCGGCGTACGGGGGCGCAACGCTATGCGGTATGCAGCTTTCCCGTCTCCATGGGCGCAAGGTGAATGAACGCGTACTTCGCAAGGGCAACGTGTGGAAAGGCAAAACCATGACAATCCGCTGGTTTCCCGGGCATCCAAAGCACCCCGGAGCCATCCCCGGGAACCGTGCGATCTACGCGGGCACCGTCGCATCCGCCAAACTGCACAAGTCCGCCGTTAAGCGCAACCGCATGCGCCGCAGGTGCCGCGAGGCACTGCGTACGGCGGTGCGCGAGCGGGAAGATTTAGCGACAGTCCAGTTGTTGATCCTGCCTCGATCCTCTAGTCTTGATTGCGCTTTCCCGGAGATCCAGCAGGACATCCGGTCATTCCTCTCTGTCCTCCCGCATGGCTGATTCCAAAACATCATCTCTCCTGCAGTTCGCACTCATTTTTTTGGTTGTCTACCTTGGCACAAACTTCGTCATGCGCACGTTCTTCTCCGATACGAACGGGAACGGAGCACCGAAGAGTGGTGTTATCGTGGAACCGGTGAGCGCGAAAGTGAAAGGCGAACACGAGGCATCAATCGTCATCCGCAATTTCACCGAAGAAACACTCCGCATTCCCGAACACTGTCCCATGCCTCCGTTTGATGTCTGGCGCATGGAGCAGGGCGAACGCGTGTCGCTCAGCGCGGAGGAGACGGCGCTGCCCTGCATAAAGCTTGAAGATATAGCTCCCGGAGAAACGGTGCGCTACGATCTGGCGCCGTGGAAGTACTCGCTCTTTGGCGAGTATGCAACGTACCAGCTGGCACTGAGAGCCGAAAATCTTGAGGATCCGCTCATTGCATCATTTTCCATTTCCGAGGTGGGACCTATGACTCGGTGGTTCCGCACGCTGGTGACCAAACCGCTCCTCAATCTCCTCATTCTCATCGCTGCATGGACACCGGGGCACAACCTGGGTTTTTCGATCATTCTTCTCACACTGATCATCAAACTCATCTTGTTCTTCCCCACACAGCACGCGCTGGAAGGCCAGAAGAAAATGCAGATCATCCAGCCGAAGATCGAAGCGCTGCGCAGCAAGTACAAGAACGACCCGCAGCGTCTGAACGCAGAAACGCTCAAGCTCTGGCGGCAGGAAAAAGTAAACCCCTTCCAATCCTGTCTTCCCATGCTTCTGCAGTTCCCCGTGCTCATCGGGCTCTTCTATGTCATTCGCGATGGGTCGGTGTTGGAGCTTTCCCGCCATTTGCTCTATGAGCCGCACCAGGATCTGGCATGGCAGTTCGGGACGAACTTCCTAGGCATGGATTTAACCCGTCCGAACATGTTTATATTCCCACCGCTGCTCGTCGTGTTGCAGTTCCTGCAAATGAAGCTGAGCTTTGCCATCAATGAACGCAAGAAGACCGCTAAGGGGGCGGCACAGGAAAAACCCAAGAAGAAGGGCAAAGACACGGAATCCATGATGCAGACGCAGCAGAAGGTGATGCAGTACGGACTGCCTCTGATGATTGGTGTGTTCGCATTCCAGTTCCCGGCTGCCGTATCGCTCTACTGGGGCATTTCCACCTTGTTTGCCATCGGGCAGCAGTTGGTGGTGAACAGGGAACACCTGCCAGGCAATAGGCAGCGGACGCATTGATGGAACCAGACGCTGTGTTATTGTGGAAGCCATGCAAAACAAAAGAGCGCAGGGATTGCCAATCAATCAAAGCCATGCACTCACAATTATGCGGAGTTTTGCAATACTGTTCATTGTTGGATATTGGCATCTTTTTAGCTACACAGATGCGTTCCCCGAGTACACAAATTGGGTTACGCACCAGATGATCACGGTCGTCATGGGTATATTTACCTTTTCATCGGGGTATCTGCTGTTCCCGAAGGCGGCACATAAATCTCCTCTGGCTTTTTACCGCAATCGCTTCATTCGCATCTATCCCTTATTCCTCCTGGCAGTTGTCTGTTTTTACGTTTTGGGTTTGCAATCGCCCGAAAGGCTCATAAAAGCCGTATTTCTCACATCGACGTATGCATTGCCATTACCTATGACGCTCTGGTACGTCGTGATGCTCATTCAACTTTATATACTCGCTCCGTTCCTGGCGCGATTCTGCACGACAGTGCCGCGCTTTGTGCTGACAGTTGCGGTGTTCATTGGTCTGCATCTGTGCCTCGGTTTTTTTGGGGTACCATTCAGTTCTCGGATACTCCTACATTTTCCTGCGTTTACATGGGGCTTGCTGTTGCGGCGTAGAATGCAAGGTGCATCAGGGCGAATACACGCTTCGTTATGGACTGTACTCGTGGTGGCTAGTATAGGAAGCATCGCGATGGCCATGGATCCTATTCGGGTACCCTCTCTGCGTTTTATCTCGCATGTACCGCTAACAGCCGTCGCACCGACATTTTTGTTCCTGCTTTTTTCCCAATGGCGCATGAGTGCCATTGCACGCGTCCTTGCACCGGTTGCCTATGCAATGTACACAATGTACCTCTTTCATCGGGTGCTGTATCAGATTCTTATCACACTGTATTTCCCAGAGGGGCAACTCTGGCAGGTGTGCTATCTGGCATGCATATGTGTGCCAGTGATTTTTGTGGTCTCCTATGGCATACAAAGAACGTATGATCTTCTCGTGCATTTTTGGCCGTATGGCATGGTGGGGAGTGGGAATGTTCTTCGAAAGCGCAGAACGCCATTACAGCCTTTCTAAAGCCCAAAACATTGCACATAGTTTTTGGGTGTGACTTAGACATCTCCCGTGATGACAGAAGCAACCGTACTCTGCGGGCATGTCTACAACCAAATCTTCCACCACCGGCTCCCCCGCAGCATCCGCTGCGGAGGAAAAGACCGCCTCCAGTGAGGCGAAGGCAGACACAGCGGCGCGCAAAGCGGAACTGCGTGACCGCACGGCGCATTTTGCGCGGGATACGCGTGCATTCATCCGCAAGACGCCGCGCACGATCGCTTCTCTCAGCGATAGCCGGAACCTCGTTCGCGCATCCGGCGCCATCGGCGCGTGGTACATCGATGCCGACGAAGCGGGAAGCCGCGAGGAGTTCCTGCGCGGCATCGGCAGCTGCCGCCGCGAAGCGCGGCGCAGTGCGCATTGGCTTTCCTTGTTGGACGGGGATTTAGATGAGCGCTCCGAAAAGCTGCGATCAGCTCTGCTCTCCGAAGCAGTGGAGCTGGAGCGCATCTTCGGCGCGATCATCGGCAAGACGATCGCCAATGCACGGGCGAAACAAAAAACCGCCTAACGAATGTGCAGGATCTCGCACGAAGAGATCCTGCATTTTTCTCGTACCCTTGTTTATTGTGCCATATAGACACGGTCTCCTTGTGTTACCCAGTAAAGACGTGAACAGAACTGGATGGGACCAACGAGAAATAAACGTACCAATGCAATGTGCAGTTTGTTGTCGCGGATATAATTTGTGTCGCATGCGCTGGGCCGCGTATGTGTGAGCGCACCATGCGTAAAGCTTTCTATGGGGCATATGTCTTGGAATAATGCCGCGAACAATGTTGTTTTGTGCCCACCCTGCAAACGCCAGTATTGCACTTGTCCCTGGATGTAGCTCGCGGTTTTACGTATGAGAGCGCCAAAACTACTACATTGTATGGGGTGTGCCACAATGGCTGAGGGGGCATATGCAGTTAGCATGTGCATTTTTTGAGCCCTAAGGCCGAATTCCTTATCTTCACAGGGCATCAATCGGGTATCGAAGGGGCCTATGGTTTCCCAGTCATCGCGATGTACGAATACATTCGCAGTAGCGGCAAAGGATTTTTGTTCAATCAAGTATTG
>JAAYXY010000086.1 GCA_012515645.1 Candidatus Peribacteria bacterium
TGACGATTGCATTGAGCGTGCCACACGCGACGGGGGTCTGTACGGAGACATCCGTTCAAAACACGGCCACGGTGAGCAATCCAGGCGGAGATCCTATACAGTCAAACAACACCAGCCAAGTCGTGAACACCACAATCACCTGTCCTGTTCTGCCGGAATGTTCCGATGGCATCGACAACGACGGAGACGGTGCGATCGACTATCCGGCGGACTTCAGCTGCACCTCGCCGGATGACGACGATGAGACCAATCCGAAAGCAGCGTGCCAGGACGGCATTGATAACGATGGAGACGGTCTCGTCGACTACCCGCAGGATCCGGGATGTACGAGTCTGCAGGATAATGATGAGACAAATCCTGTAACACAGGCAGACCTCTCCATTGTGAAGAGCGGCGCAGCGAGCGTAAATCGCGGCAGCGTCCTGCTCTACACCGTGAGCGTAACGAATCACGGTCCCGATGCGGCGACGAACGTCGCCGTGGGAGATGTGATCCCGTCGGGTCTCACATTCAACAGCCAGTACTCCAGTGCAGCATGCCTGGTGCACGGCGGGAGCGTGGTGTGCGACAACATCGCAACCCTGGCATCGGGAGCAACGCAAACCTTCCAGATCGCCTTCAACGTGACGGAAACGGTGGCGTGCGACTCTACGATCCAAAACAGAGCGACGGTCTCGGCATCGTCTTCCGACTCCAATCCGGGGAACAATGTGAGTAACACAGTGAATACGGTGGTGCAGTGTCCGGTTACCCCTCCCCAGTGCTCCGATGGCATTGACAACGACGGAGACGGACTCATTGACTACCCAACCGATCCGGGATGCCAGTCTCCGCAGGATGATGACGAGAGCGGCGGCAACAACACCGCCGATCTGGAAACGACGAAGGTAGGACCTGCATCGACGGTACAGGGCGGAGTCGCCGTGTACACCGTGACGGTCAAAAACAACGGTCCGCACGGAGCCAAGAACATCGTCGTGACCGATCCCATCCCTTCAGGACTCACCTTCAATGCCGCACAATCCGATGGCAAGTGTACGCAGACGGGCAATAACATAGTGTGCCAGCACTTCGCACTGCATGCGGGGCAGTCGGTGAACGTACCAATCGCCTTCAATGTGCCTGCTCCTTCGGGGCAGTGCACTCCGTTCAATGTACAGAACACCGCGAACGCGAGTACGAATGCCACGGATCCCAATGCGAGCAATAATATGAGCGCTGCGGTGAGCACACAAATGACGTGCCCAACTGCACAGGCAGACCTCTCCATTGTAAAGAGCGGCGCAGCGAGCGTAAATCGCGGCAGCGTCCTGCTCTACACCGTGAGCGTGACGAATCACGGTCCCGATGCGGCGACGAACGTCGCAGTCGGAGACGTGATCCCGTCCGGCCTCACGTTTAACAGCCAGTACTCCAGTACAGCATGCCTGGTGCACGGCGGGAGCGTGGTGTGCGATAACATCGCAACCCTGGCATCGGGAGCGACGCAGACCTTCCAGATCGCCTTTAATGTGACGGAGGCAGTGGCGTGCGACTCTACGATCCAGAACACGGCGACGGTCTCGGCATCGTCTTTTGACCCCAACTCGGGGAACAATGTGAGTACTATCGTGAACACTGCGGTGCAATGTCCGGTAGTGGCAGCCGATGTCTCGGTCACCAAAACCGGTCCCACGAGCGTGATGAAGGGAACAACAGTGCTCTACAACATCACAGCAAGCAATGCGGGGCCGAGTACGGCAAATAACGTTGTAATTGCAGACGTAGTACCGGCAGGACTGAGTTTTAGCGCAGCGCAGTCCAACCCTGCATGTGTACTGAACGGCGATAGCGTGATCTGCAATAACTTCAGTTTGCTCAACAATCAAAGCCGCAGCTTTACCGTCGCATTCCTTGTAGGCAGCGACACTGTGTGCGGCAGCCTGATCAACAATACGGCAACAGTCTCTACGTCCACAACGGACCCCAATCCAAGCAACAACACAAGCGATGCCGTCCATACGGCAGTGAACTGCCCGAATCAGAACATCAGCATCGTACTCACGGATTCCAAAGATCCGGTAGCACCCGGTGAGCAGTACCAGTACCTCGTGAACATCACCAATCCCAACCCCACAGCAGTCACGCAAGTGACCGCACAGCTCTACCTGGATAGCAGAACGACATTCGTATCAGCAGGGAACGGTGGCACGCACAGCAGCGGCATCGTGACGTGGAACAATATCACCGTGCCCGCAAATGGCAGCGTGCTCTACACCGCCACAGTCCAGGCTGCTGCCAACAGTACACACGGAGAAGTATTCCAGGGTATCGCTATTGCAAACGGCGCGTCAGACCACGAATACACCACAGTGGAAACGGGTAGCAGTTCCTCCAGTACTTCCTCGAGCAGCTCCAGCAGCAGTTCTTCCAGCTCCAGCAGCACGCAGGCAGTCACCATTACACTGCAGGACTCTCGTGATCCTGTAGAACCAAGCGACGTCTTTACCTACACGGTACGCGTGACGAACCCCAACAACTCCGCTGCCGAAGACCTGACTGTACGCCTCTACCTGGATACCAAAACGGACTTCCTCGCCGTGAGCGGCGGCGGTACCCATAACAACGGAACAGTCACCTGGCTGAGCGTCAACGTCCCTGCAAACGATTCCATCATGCGCACCATAGACGTACGCGTAAAATCCGGAACACCGGATAATACAGTGCTGCGAGCCATCACGACGACACAGAACGTCATGGCAGAAGAACACACGGATGTACAGTTCACTGATGATGACAGCGACGAAACCCGTATCAGTGTGACAGATGACAAGGACCCGGTTGAACTCAATGAAACCTTCCGCTACACCATCCGGGTATACAATGACAGAAGCAGTGAAAAATGCATGGATGTGCACGCATTCCTGGATGCGGACACAACGTTCCTGAGCGCTTCTGGAAACGGAGAGGAAACCACCACAGGGGAAATCCGGTGGGAGGACATCTGCATCAGCAGCGACAGCAGCACAACCCTTACAGCGGATGTCCGTGTACGATCGAGCGCACATGACGGACAGCGTCTGCTCGTCCGCGCGCGCGCGGATGGCGAAGAAACAACGGAGTACACGACCGTCAATGATGACACGTGCTACGGAGACAAGTGCTATCCGGAAACAGGTGTAGGCATTGTAACCATCGATAAGGAAGCCGACCGCCGTGAGGTGCAACCCGGATCCACACTGAGCTACACGCTGACCCTCCGAAACCTTTCTGAAGGCATTGCACGCAATATCAACGTGGAAGATACCTTCACCGCCGGATCTCTCACAGTGGAAGATGCGGCAGGCGGATATACCATCGGTAACGGTGTGCGATGGGATATCCCGACCATGGGTCCCGGGGAAACCCGCACAATCCGATACCGTGTCCGCGTGAGCTCGAGCATGCGCCACGGCCAGATTATTACGAACACCGTGCAAGTGCGCGGCAGCGGATTCGACCGCGTCGCCACCGACAGTACGCAGACGAGTGTCATCGAATACCTCCCGCAAACAGGTACAGAGAGTATTGCGGAATCGGCAGGAACCGCCAATGGCTTCCTGCGGAGGGCAGTCACAGGGAACAATGCCGGTTCTACGGGAGAAGATTTGCCCCTCCCACTCGTCATCTGGACCACGCTGATCACCATGGGTATGACAGCGGGAAGCGTCCTGGGCAAACATCTGCTCCTCTAAGAGAGAGAAACCAAAGAGACCACAAGGGGAGCCCGAAAAAAAGGGCTCCTTTTGAACAAAAAATATATACAGATTTTTACGCTTCAGAAAATGCATTACAAGCAACGAATCCTCTATTCATCCCCTCACGGAGAATACCGCCACAAAATACATAGGAAACCAGCGCAAGGTATGAGCATTGCTGCAATCCTCCGGCATCAATAGATTAATCTACCTTTGCCCGTACGCATGTTGGCCGTCGGCACACTCCTCTGCTCCTGGTATATAGGGATGCAGGGCATCGTGCCACAAGCATACGCAGCAGGCACAGTGGAAGTGGAGGTTTCTGCATCGGATACAGAGATAGAGCAAGGACAACCGTTCGCAATCACGGTGCGAGTACGCAACCGGAGTTCCGAAACCAGAACGGAAAACGTCGTGCTCCATCTGCATAAAACCATGAGCACACAACATATTTCGGGTGATGGCCGAAAGAGCGGCAGCCGCATCGTATGGAACGATGTGCAATTGAGAGGAAACAGCAGAAAAACCTTCACCGTGAGCACCAGCATAACCAAAGGCGACCATGGAGATCGCGTGACGGCCATGGCGGTTGCCGGCAACGCACACGACAGCGTGCACATAACCATCAACGATCCCGCGGACAATGTGAATGCCGCAAAGATGCTGAGCATCTCCCTCAATACCAGCAAAACATATGCCGCGCCGGGCAGCATCGTGCAGTTCGAGGTACATCTGCGCAACCGCGGCACAGAGACAGCCAAAAATATTGGCGTCGTCCTGCAAGCACCCGATCACCTGGAATTCCTATCCGCATCCAATGATGCGGACATTGGTACTACAGAAGTAGAATGGAAGAACATCCACTTACAGCCGAACGCATCGCTGGATATGCATGTGAGTGCCCGCATAGGACAAAACAACCAGCACGGAGACCGTGTCACCGTCACGGCGATAGCGGAAGGAAAGGCGGCACAGGCAGATGTGCGCGTATGGCAGCCGGACTTCGCCGTGGAACAACTGCAACTCTTCGCGTTCACAGAGGAAGATGTACATGCGCCCGGCGAAGAGCTGGAATACACCATGCGTGTGCGGAACCTGGCCACCAGAGACGAGCGAGCGACGTTGCAAGCATACATTGATGAAAAGACGCGATTCGTCAGCGCATCCGAAAACGGAATGCAGTTCCATCGCACCCTCATCGTGTGGGAAAACGTTGATTTTAAACAGGGGGAAACCAAATCCTTCTCACTCACTGTCCGCATAGATGACGATGCACCCCCGGCATCAGCGGTGCGCCTTGGAATAATGGCTGGCATCGATCGTAAGGAAATCGTCACGCGCATAGCGGCACCGCCACCTCCGCCGATACCGCCCGCTGCAGAACCATCCGCTCCGCAGGAAAGCGCAGATCCGCCACAACCGGCGGCACAGGAACACCTGCTCTTAACCCTGCAGGCAAGCGCGGAAGAAGCACAACCCGGCAGCCACATCAGCTACGCCATACGCTTGTTGAATACCAGCGATACACCCATGCAAAATACAAGAGTATATGTGAACGTGCCGGAGAACGCATCCATAACCAATGCAGCAGGCGGCAACGCGGAGCAGGGAACGCTCACATGGAATATCGCAAACCTGCAACCACAGGAAACCTGGAACACCACGATCCAGCTGCACATGGCCGAAAACCTGGTCCATGGCAACAGCCAGACGGTGCACGTACGCGCAGAAGTCGCGACAGATACAGTCGCACAGGAGTGGCACACGGTACGCATCGTCGAACTCCTGCCGCAAACCGGCACTGCACCCTCGCAAATCACGGCACAGATCGTACCCGTTCAACCCTCGGCACCTTCACTGATACCGCCCGTTCCAAACCGGAGCATCCAGCTACCCCGCTTACCTGCATGGGTATTCGCTGCGATAGCAACCATCGGACTGGCTGCAGGCGCGGGGGCAGGCTGGTTCCTGCTGCAGCGCGAACCGGCTTAACCTCCTTCCCCTCCAAGAACGAACGAACGTACCATCGCGGGGAGCTGTTCCAGCGTAGCATGCAATGTGGCAGCTTCCTGCTGAGAGAACGCACTTAAAACCCATGCGGCCAGATCCGCCCCCGCAGGAGGAGCACCCAGACCGATGCGGATGCGCGGGAACTCTTCGCCAATCTCGTGCACCACGGATTTTAAGCCGTTATGCGTCCCGGGGCCTCCTGAACGGCGCAGGCGCAACTCGCCCAGAGGCAAGTCAATATCATCGGAAAGCAGCAGAATCTGCTCCAGAGGATCGAGTTTGTAAAACTGCACCAGCTTGCGTACGGCATCGCCGGAAAGATTCATATACGTCTGCGGTTTCACCAGCAGCACGGGCACCGTGACAATGCGTGCCTCCTGCACCTGTGCCAGGAACTTCGGGCGATCCTGCCAGTCCCCTTCCCCGTACACAGCAGAAAGAGTATCGAGTGCCAAAAAACCGGCATTGTGGCGCGTGCGTGCGTACTGCGCTCCGGGATTCCCCAAGCCGATAATCACGAGTGTGGGCTTCACAAAACAGAGTGTACACGTTCGCCTGTATATACGTCAGGGAACATTATGACCTCATGAATGCAGCAAGTGTGTCCCCAAACGTACGCACGGCGCGCTGCGCCTCCTTTTCCGCAATACGCACGCCCGGCTCATGCGCCAAGCGGTTGCGCAATTTATGGGCGCGCCACAGCGCTTCGACATCGCGCAGACGCGGACCGGCCGCTGTGAGCTTCTCCCCAAAACTCCCGCGGTACCCCAAACTTCCAAGCAACTGATCCACAACTTTCTCCGCTTCTAAAACACGCAGTACGGGATCCCGAACGCTCACAGCGTACTCCCAAGAACGCTGCAAGCGTCTACGTTCGCGTGCCGGCAGCCGCCTGCGGCGCCGGAGGCACCACCACACGTACGCCACCAGGCCTACGGCCAGCCCCACAATCCCGAAGAGAAACCAATGCACAGCATCCATCAGGTATCATCATCGGAATCACCCTGCAGTTCCCGCAAGTGCAGCTCCCGGGCAATGACGGTGGAAAGCAGTTCCTGCACGACCGTAGCATCTTTGAGATTCTTACTGTGCATGTAGTCCTCCATGGCACGTAGGATGCGTCGTTCAACGGAACGCGGATGCGGCACATACTCCAGCACAAGCTCGCTGCCGGTAGAAATCTTCTCCACGCTCACCGTGCCGTAGCGTAGGAACGTCCCTCCCATACCCTGTATTTCGTAACTCACCCCCTGAATATCGCTGTAGAGCACGCGCGAAGATTCGCGATGGAACCACCCGTGCCAAGCCACATCAATGAGACCCGTATCCGTGAGCATCCAGGCATCCAGATAGTAATCCAGAAAATTCCGCACACCCCACAGAATCGTAAAAACACCCAGCGCCGCCACAATGTACAACACAGGAAGACTGTATGCGGCAATGAGCAACGCAACGAGTCCGCAGAACACCGCCGCAGGCCAAAAGAGAAAACGCAATCCAACCAGCCAGTGTTTGTGAATCACATAGAGGAGCTCTTCATCATCCTCCATATGCCGCAGGAAGAGCCAATCGCGCACCATGGCGGCCAGTGTAGCACAATGCACGATAGGAAGAAGCAGCCAGCGTACAACAAACACGCCAATTGCCTCTGGCAACACAGCACCGAAAAACCTATACTGCCCCGCATGGAACAAAAAAAGCATTCCCTGTGGTACCACCTTGCAGACGTCGCCCTCAACATCATCATCATCCTGGGGGTGGTGGGAGTCATTCGCACCTTCCTCGTATCGCCATTCCAGGTGGAAGGCAATTCCATGCTACCCACACTGGAAGACCGGGAGTACATCGTAATCAACAAACTTGTGTACTACTTGGGCGACCCGCAACGCGGCGATGTGGTGGTGTTCCGTCCGCCAACGGAAGTAAACAAGCACTACGTCAAACGCATCATCGGCATCCCGGGAGATACGATCATCATTCGCAACGGCAAAGTGTACATCCAAGATACACAGGGCAATACGACAGAACTGGAGGAATCCTACCTGGACGAACACAACCAGGGACACACCTACCGGCATCCGCCGAGCAGCGGCGACACGCGCGAAATGCGGTACACAGTACCGGAAAACGAGTACTTCCTCATGGGCGATAACCGTCAAGGCAGCCTGGATTCCCGCAGTTTTGCAGCGAGTGGCGAAGGAGCAACCGCATTCGTACCAGATAGCAACATTAAAGGCCGTGTGTGGTTCGTTGCGCTACCAATAAGCAAAATCCACGCGCTGGAGCCGCCGCAGTACAATACCGAGTCATAAAAAAAAGCCTTGTGAGGATGCCTAAAATCCGCACTTTCCCCTTGCCTCGCAATCCCTTTTGCCGGAAAATGGATAGCGTCCCCTGCGGGGGCTTTTTAGAATAACGGTTACACCGCCCTATGGAACAGATACGTACCTACCTCGAAGCATCACTGCAGGAACTGCACCAGGTACGCTGGCCTACGCGCCAGCAGGCCGTGCGGCTCTCTGGAATCGTGCTGGGATTTACCGCCGTGACGGCAGTCGTCTTCGGCGCCCTGGACTATCTGCTGGTCCAGGCTCTCCATTTTCTCCTCACACTGGCATAAATGGGAAAACAGGACCCAAATGCAGGACGGAACTGGTACGTGGTGCACACGTACTCCGGGTACGAAGACAGCGTGCGCGAAGCCATTCTGCAGCGCGCGGAATCGTTCGGCATGCAGGACTATGTCTTTGACGTGCAAGTTCCCAAGGAAAAGCAGCTTATGTTCCGCAAAGGAGAAGCAACGGAAGAGGAAAAAAAGCTCTTCCCCGGCTACGTGCTGGTGGATATGACCGTCACAGACGAAAGCTGGTACATCGTGCGCAATACGCCCAACGTCACGGGATTCGTGGGATCGGGCAATATCCCCGTGCCGGTGACACCGGAAGAATTCGGCGTGATCGAGCGCAGAGTCGGCGAACAGGAAGCCAAGTTTAGGAGCGACTTCCAGGTGGGTGACCTGGTTGTCATCATCGATGGGCCGTTCAAAAACTACGAAGGCACGGTGGATTCGGTGGACGTGAACAAAGGCAAGCTCAACGTGCTGGTGCTCATCTTCGATCGTGAAACGCCCGTGGAGCTGGATTTCACACAAGTGAAAAAGAAGTAATCACAGAGGGCTTTTGATATTCTTCAATGCTGGATTTGTCATCTGCGTATACCTTTGAGTTGTGCGAATATTCGCATGACCAAGCAATTCTTGAACATATCGAATATCTGTACCATTCTCGAGCAAGTGCGTTGCAAAACTGTGGCGCAGAGAGTGAAACGTCGCCTTTTTCTCTATACCGGCTTTTCCCATAGCCTGTTGCAGAATTTTCTGGGCAGTCCGCGCCGTGAGTCTTCCTCCTCTTTCACTGCCAAACACAAAAGAATCCGCCGTTTTTCCGGCCAGATATTTTTGCATTTCATCAAACACGGCATAAGGAAAAACCGTAAGACGATCCCTGTTGCCCTTTGCCTGCTTGATATGGATAGTCCCATCCACAAAATCTATATCCCGAATACGAAGCGAAAGCACCTCGCTCACACGTAACCCTGCGCCATATGCCGTAGCCAAAAGCAAACGGTGTTTTTGATTGGAAAGAGCATGAATCATGCAATGAATTTCTTCCCGATTAAAAATGACGGGGAGAAAATGTCCTTCTTTCGCACGTGGAATAGAAATCACATTTGAGGATAGGGCAACTTCCCGATAGTAAAA